>NZ_QSCW01000049.1:0-1063 GCF_003463445.1 Collinsella sp. OF02-10 | reverse complement strand
GGCGTTGCCGCCAACATCCTGCCGGCCATGGGCTTCGCCATGCTCGGCCGCCTGGTGCTCACCAAGCAGCTCGTGCCCTTCTACTTCCTGGGCTTCCTGCTGTGCTCCTACGCCAACGTGCCCGTCCTGGGCGTCGCCCTGATCGCCATCATCATCGGCATCGACAAGTTCGACCTGCTCGGCCTGGGCGGAGCCCAGCCCCAGCTCTCCGCGGAAGGGGATGAGGACGATGACTTCTAGTCCCGAGAACAAGATCACGCGCTCCGACCTCGTCAGGAGCGCCGTCAACACCGGCGCCCTGGGCATGGAGTTCTCCTGGACCTACTACAAGCAGATGAACATCGCCTTCTGCCTGATGGTCGCCAACATGCTCAAGAAGATCTACGCCGGCCGCCCCGACGACTACGCCGAGGCCCTGCACCGCCACTGCGCGTTCTTCAACATCACCGTCCAGTTCGCCCCGTTCGTCGGCGGCATCGCGATGGCCATGGAGGAGAAGGTCGCCCGCGGCGAGATCGAGCCCGAGAGCGTCAACGACGTCAAGGCCGCCCTCATGGGCCCGCTGTCCGGCATCGGCGACTCCATCTTCCTGTCGACGCTGCGCGTGGTCGCCGCCGCGGTGGGCATCAGCCTGTGCCAGGCCGGCAACCCCTTCGGCCCCATCGCCTTCCTGCTCATCTACAACGTCCCCGGCTTCGCGCTGCGCGTCTGGGGCGCCGTCAAGGGCTACGAGCTGGGCGTGGGCTTCCTGGACGAGGCCCAGAGGACCGGCCTCATGCAGAAGATCATGACCTGCGTGGGAATCGTGGGCGTCATGGTCGTGGGCGCCATGTGCAAGGACATGTTCTGGGCCAGCATCCCGGTGGCCATCGGCTCGGGCGACGACGCCCAGACCCTCCAGGACATCCTGGACGGCATCATGCCCGGCATGCTCGGCATGCTCGCCTTCTGGCTGTACTACTGGCTGCTGTCCAAGAAGATCAACCCCATGGTGCTGATCGTGGCCACCATGGTCGTGGGCATCGTCGGCGCGTTCTTCGGCGTGCTGGCGTAAGGGCCCGGC
>NZ_QSCW01000048.1:0-1263 GCF_003463445.1 Collinsella sp. OF02-10 | reverse complement strand
GCCATCGAAATTTATCGATGGCCTATTTCAGACTGTAATGGGGTAAGAGTAGGGACTAGGAGTCCTTGGTTTCACCCTGCTGGGAAGTTCTTGTTTACATTGTGGTATTGCGTGCAGTTATTTGTCGTCCTAGATGGCATCTTGTCCAGTTGGATGTTCGGAAATCTTTCACAGCCATGCTGTAAGCTAAACGCAAACAAGAACGAATGACGAGGTTTACATGAGCAAACATCTTAAGTTATTTTCGGCATTGTTGGTGCTGATGGTCCTTGCGCCCATTTCTGTGTTTGTTTTCCCCTCGAACGCGGAAGCTGCGCGGTCCCTAGTTGAGAATTCCTGGCGTTATGAGGATGGGCAATTGGTCGCAGAGGATGCTTCTTCCGAAGAAGATGGAATAGCCTTATTGTCCATGGACATTCTTCCCGATGGGGCTACGGCGCAGGGCATCGATGTCAGTGAGCATCAAGGACGTATTGACTGGAATGCTGTTAAGGCTTCTGGTATCGATTTCGCTATTCTGCGTGTTGGATTTGGCGCTCCATCTTGGGGCGGTCGAGTTGACTATCAATTTAATCGAAATATTTCTGAGTGCGAGCGACTCGGAATTCCCTACGGCGTCTATATCTATTCATATGCTTTTGATAATCAGCAGGCAGCCGATGAGGCATCAATGGTGATCAATTGCCTTTCTGGACATAATCCAAGATTGCCGGTGTATTACGATCTTGAGGATAACTCGATAATTGCAAATGGACGTCAAACCGGAATTGCATCGAGGGCGCAGGTTTTTTGTAATAGGATTTCTGCCGCAGGATATGAGCCTGGTATTTATGCAAATTTAAATTGGTTTAACAACATTTTGACTGACTCTGTATTTAAGAGTAGCTCTTGGGATCATTGGATTGCTCAATATAACTCGCAATGTGACTATACCGGCAATTACAGTTTTTGGCAGTATAAGAGCAACGGAAAAGTTCTTGGAATCAACGGCAACGTTGATATGAACTACGCGTATGTTGATGTCTCCCTTTATCATTGGCAACTAATTGACAGCACCTGGTATTATGCAGCCTCCAACGGCAAGGCGTATGCCGGATGGTTGTTTCAGAGCGGCACGTGGTACTGGCTCGACCCCGACGCGGGCGGTGCCATGGCAACCGGCCTTCACGAGTGCAACGGCTCCCTGTACTGGTTTAATTCGTCCGGCGCCATGGCGACCGGATGGCTCCTCGACGGCGGTACCTGGTACTACGCGACGGGATC
>NZ_QSCW01000047.1:0-1360 GCF_003463445.1 Collinsella sp. OF02-10 | reverse complement strand
GGGGGGTGTTGCCACCGGGGGCGCTCGCCGCTCCGGACGACTGATAGGAAACTGCCGGGCGCAAGCGCCACGGCCAGGTAATGTGGGTGTCGCGGGGAGGGGTTCCGATCGGCCTACCGATTGGAGGATACCACCGTGGCACCAATTAGAATGCCGGAAGCCGTCATCGGGCTCGATGTCGGGAAATCGTCCCACTGGGCATGCGTCGCGACTCGAGATGGCGAGGTGCTGCTGAGCACCCCCGTCGCGAACAGGGAGGACGACCTGGACTCGCTGTTCGGCCGCTTCCCCGATGCGCTCGTGGTCGTCGACCAGTCGCGCAACATAGGCGCCCTCGCGCTCGCCCGCGCCAGGGCGGCCGGGATGTCGGCGGCGTACCTGCCGGGACTCGCGGCGCACGGGGCCGCCAGGCTCTTCGCCGGCGACGCCAAGACCGACGAGCGAGACGCGATGGTCATCGCGAAGACGGCGCTTGGCATCCCCGACGCGCTCCTGCCGGTCGGAGACCCGGGTCCGACGATTGCGGCGGCGAGGGCGCTGGCCGCCCAGAGGAACTTCCTGACCTGCGAGAACACTAGGAATAAGAACCGGCTGCGCAGCATCCTGCTGGAATCGTGCCCCGCCTTCGAGGCACTGGTCGACCTGTCCGACGGGCCCCAGCTGAGGCTCATGGCATCCCTCGGCGGGGCCTGGTCGGTAGCCGACGCCGGGCCCCGCAGGGCGGCGGCGCTCACGCGTGGGGCGGCGCGCGGTAAGATCGAGGCCCTCGTCCGCTCGACAACCTCCTCGACAAGGCCGGATGCGTCGGTCGTCGCCGCCGAGGACCGGGCGGTGAAACTGCTCGCGCGCAGGATATCCGAGAACTCGGCGGAGATCGAGGCGATCACGGCGGAGATCTCCGCCCTGCTCGAGGGCGACGATACCTACCGATGCCTCCTGACGGTGCCGGGCATCGGGCCCAAAACCGCTTCCGAGCTTGCGATCTCCATCGACATCGAAGACTTCCCCAGTCACGACAGGCTCGCGTCGTACTGCGGCCTGGCGCCGCGCAACCGCCAGTCGGGAACCTCGATCTCCTCGGTGACGGCATCGCGCCAAGGCAACAAGAGGCTGAAGAACCTGCTCATATTCTCATGTAACTGCCTTACCCGGACAGAGGGGAGATGGGGCGACTACTACACCAGGTGCCGGGAGCGGGGCATGTCGCACGGCAAGGCGCTCAAGGCGCTGGCGCGAAAGAGACTGAAGGTCATCTACGCGGTCATGCGAGACAGGGTGCCTTACGCAGCCTAGCCGAAACGCACCGAGCAGACTGAAGCCCACCGGCCTAATGGCTTGGCGTCAGCATGCCGCGATTCGG
>NZ_QSCW01000046.1:0-1506 GCF_003463445.1 Collinsella sp. OF02-10 | reverse complement strand
GGTAGCGTGCAGAGATGTGGTGTAAGAGGCGGGGCATGCCCCGCCTCCGCCCTTTCTTGAAAGGGAGGGGACACCGCCTAGAATTCGTCGTTGGAGCAATGAAGGTGACGAATGGAAGGAAAGGCGATGCCCCAAGAAGAGAGTGTACTGCGCCTCGGCCGCGACGAGGCCCTCGAGGCGGCGAGGCTTTGGCAGGAGTGCGGCGACGCGCGCGAGTTCGCGTGCAGGGTGCTGGGCAGCGTGATGAACGCGCTGATGGACTCCGAGGCCCAGCAGATGTGCGGCGCGAGCCGCAACGAGCGCAGCGACGGCAGGGAGAACAGCCGCAACGGCTACCGCCCCAGGTCGCTCAAGACCGCCGTGGGCGACGTGGAGCTCGAGATACCCAAGCTCAGGCACGGCACCTACTACCCCGAGGGCATGCTCGCGCGATGGTCGCGCGTCGACACCTCGGTGGCCGCCATCGTGCAGGAGATGTACGTATGCGGCGTGTCCACCCGCAAGGTCGAGCGCGTGGCGTCCAAGCTGGGCATATCCTCGCTGTCGCGCTCGGAGGTCTCGAGCCTCTGCTCCGACCTCGACGCCGAGGTGGCGGAGTTCCGCCGCCGCGACCTGTCGGGCACGCCGTGCTGCTACCTGTGGCTCGACGCCACCTACATGAGCTGCAGGGTCGGCTCGTCGGTCGTCTCGCAGGGCGTCGTGACCGCGATCGGGCTGGGCGCCGACGGGCGCAAGCACTTCCTGGGCTGCGACGTGGTCGACACCGAGAGCGAGGACTCCTGGGCGGCATTCCTCGGCGGGCTGCGCGAGCGCGGGCTGGCCGGCGTTCGCCTCGTGGTCTCCGACAGCCACGCCGGGCTCGTGGCCGCCGTCTCGCGCCTGTTCCAGGGCTGCGCCTGGCAGCGCTGCGTGACGCACCTGCAGCGCAACCTCCAGAGCGCCTGCTCGGGCAGGCCCGAGGACTCCAAGGCGGCCGTCAGGGACCTCGTGCACGCCGCGGTCTACCAGGACGACCCCGACCTCGCGCGCTGCGTGTGGGCCGAGGCGGCGCCCTGGGTGGCGTCGGTGTCCGCCAGGGCCGGCGAGGTCTTCGAGCAGGCCGAGGACTCCGCGCTGGCGTTCACGGCCTTCCCCAGGGCGCACTGGGCCAAGCTCCGCACCGACAACGTCCAGGAGCGCGCCAACCGCGAGATCAAGCGCCGCTACAGGGTCGTGCAGTCCTTCCCCTCGAGGGAGTCGATGCTGCGCCTGACGTGCGCGAGCCTCATGGAGACCGAGGGACAGTGGTCCCAGCAGCGCGTGTTCTCCGAGGCCTCGGCCGCCGAGGGCTTCGCCGAGCCCGCGGACAGGCCGGCCCCGACAGAGGGGAGGCGCCGCGCGCTCGGGCGGCGCGCCAGGGAGATAGTGGACGAGATAGTCGAGAGGCGCGGTCTCAAGAAGGAGTAACATCGGGACTTGCAGCGACGGACCTCGGGACGCTCTTACACCACGTCTGCGCGCGCCACC
>NZ_QSCW01000045.1:309-1677 GCF_003463445.1 Collinsella sp. OF02-10 | reverse complement strand
CCCCCTCACCCTCCACACCTTCGGCGCCTCCCCCCTTGACGGTTGGGCCGGCGACTTCGGGTGCAGACGACTCGGGTGGTGTGACGGGCGGTGTGTACAAGGCCCGGGAACGCATTCACCGCGGCATGCTGATCCGCGATTACTAGCAACTCCGACTTCATGGGGGCGGGTTGCAGCCCCCAATCCGAACTGGGGCCGGCTTTCCGGGATCCGCTCCCCCTCGCGGGGTGGCATCCCTCTGTACCGGCCATTGTAGCACGTGTGCAGCCCAGGGCATAAGGGGCATGATGACTTGACGTCGTCCCCGCCCTCCTCCGCCTTGACGGCGGCGGTCCCGCGTGGGTTCCCGGCATCACCCGATGGCAACACGCGGCGGGGGTTGCGCTCGTTGCGGGACTTAACCCAACATCTCACGACACGAGCTGACGACAGCCATGCACCACCTGTATGGGCTCCTCTCGGCCACGGGGTCTCCCCCGCTTCACCCATATGTCAAGCCCTGGTAAGGTTCTTCGCGTTGCTTCGAATTAAGCCACATGCTCCGCTGCTTGTGCGGGCCCCCGTCAATTCCTTTGAGTTTTAGCCTTGCGGCCGTACTCCCCAGGCGGGACGCTTAATGCGTTGGCTGCGGCACGGGGGGATCGTCCCCCCACACCTAGCGTCCATCGTTTACGGCTGGGACTACCAGGGTATCTAATCCTGTTCGCTCCCCCAGCTTTCGCGCCTCAGCGTCGGTCTCGGCCCAGAGGGCCGCCTTCGCCACCGGTGTTCCACCCGATATCTGCGCATTCCACCGCTACACCGGGTGTTCCACCCTCCCCTACCGGACCCAAGCCGCGGAGGTTCCGGGGGCTTCGGGGGGTTGAGCCCCCCGCTTCGACCCCCGGCCTGCCGGGCCGCCTACGCGCGCTTTACGCCCAATGAATCCGGATAACGCTCGCCCCCTACGTATTACCGCGGCTGCTGGCACGTAGTTAGCCGGGGCTTCTTCTGCAGGTACAGTCTTGACTCTTCCCTGCTGAAAGCGGTTTACGACCCGAAGGCCTCCGTCCCGCACGCGGCGTCGCTGCGTCAGGGTTCCCCCCATTGCGCAAGATTCCCCACTGCTGCCTCCCGTAGGAGTCTGGGCCGTGTCTCAGTCCCAATCTGGCCGGTCGGTCTCTCAACCCGGCTACCCGTTGTCGGCACGGTGGGCCGTCACCCCGCCGTCTACCTGATGGGCCGCGGAGCCATCCCCTCCCGTCGGGGCTTTAGCCGGGGTGCCATGCGGCACCCCGGGGTATCCGGTATTACCCGTCCTTTCGGGCGGCTATCCCGGGGGAGGGGGCAGGTTCTCCACGTGTTACTCAGCCGTTCGCCACTCGCTTC
>NZ_QSCW01000045.1:0-299 GCF_003463445.1 Collinsella sp. OF02-10 | reverse complement strand
TCCACGTGTTACTCAGCCGTTCGCCACTCGCTTCCCTCCGGAGAGGGGTGCCGTTCGACTTGCATGTGTTAGGCGCGCCGCCAGCGTTCATCCTGAGCCAGGATCGAACTCTCCGTCCAAAAATATCTGGGCTTCGAGCCCGTCCGGTCCTCTCAGTCCATCGCTGATCGGTTCCGTTCGATTCATATGGTTCTGTATAGGAAAAGGAATTTCTCGGGGCCGCCTCTCGGCGGCCTTGCGAAAAACAAATCCAAGTTAGACCATTTCAAATGGTTCGATGTCTGCCCGGATGCGACACT
>NZ_QSCW01000044.1:0-1823 GCF_003463445.1 Collinsella sp. OF02-10 | reverse complement strand
CCGAGCATGGCGAAGCCCATGGCCGGCAGGATGTTGGCGGCAACGCCGCAACCGTCGATGATGAAGGGCGGGATGAAGTCGAGCAGACCCTGAATGGCGTCGGAACCCAGATAGAAGGCGCCGCCGCACAGCAGGAAGTACTCAACGCAACCCCAAATTCCAATTCCCCAATGAACGGCGTAGATGCCTTTGAGGTTTCCCTTGAGGGCGAACTTGTCTGCCATATCGACAAACACAGGGAACAAAGCATTGGTAATGTTGCCGATCGTCAGCGAAAGGACGGCGATGGGCATGGCGAGCGCGATGGCCGTCTCGGTACCCTGGCCGAGCTGGATGGCAAACGCGCAGGCGAGCACGCCGCCGACGGTTTCGTTAGGCGGCACGTAAGCGCCGATGGAGATCGAGCCCATGAACAGCAGCTCAAGGCTTGCACCTACGGCAAGGCCAGTCTGCAGGTCCCCCAGCACCAGGCCCACGAGCGGGCACAGGACGATGGGACGGAACGCGTAGAGGGTGCCGAGCTGGTAGTCGAGGCATCCAAACGCTCCGACTAAGCCAACGAGGATTGCTTGGACAAGCATAATTCCTCCCAATAAGGAATATCGAACCGTCGTCACTCCCGTCGCGCGCGTTGTTGATATCAATTCCGGGAGTTCGATCACACGGCTCGAAGCGTACCTGGTGTGCTGCTAACACCCATGCCAGGTACAAATGATTTGATACCAATTATAGGTATGCAGGTTCTTACTATTTAATACCACTCGCCCAGCGGGGTGTTTTTTACCGTAAACGGCAGACGCATCCCATCAGGCATGTTCCTTGTTTCGATGGCGGACAAGCGCCACCAGAAAGCCATCGCCAAAGGCATCAGATGCCAAGTTGGCTACAATTACCAAAACGATAATCGCCGCGCCCAAAAACTCGTTCCAGCGAAAGACCTCGCCAAAGAGGAGCGCCGACCAGCAGGGAGCGAGCACGACCTCACTCATGCAGACCAAGTTGGCCGCAAACGCGTTAGTGCGCGCAATCCCCTTGGCATACAGCACGCTCGCAAGGCCACTGCAAAAAAGGCCATGCACCAGCATGAGCCCCCACTCAAATGGTCTCACGGAGTCTAGGGTGCCGGCAAAATAGACGATCGGCAGCATCGAGATACCGCAGGAGATGAGCGAGGACACCATGGGCGACGCATCGGGGCGAGAGTTCAAAAAGAAACACAGCCCAAAGGTGGCGCCCGAAATTACGGCAAGCAGGTTGCCGAGCATGCCCTCGGCACTCAAATCACCTAAAAAGAAAAGTCCCATACCCGTAAAAGCAACCACCACAGAGGCAATCTTCGCAGGCGAGGGCAACGTGTGTGTTGCGAGCGATTGATACACGATAACGAAAATCATCGAGGTGTACTGCAGGACGATTGCGTTACCGACCGTCGTGAGCTGGTTGGCAAAGTTAAACGTGGTGCCTGTCACGAAGTTGCAGACGGCCACAAGGACAATAAGACGGCTGACGCGGAGGACAGGCCTGCCGACGAGCAGGATAAAGAGCGCCATAAATATTGCCGTGACGGCACCGATCAATAGAGCTGACTGCGAATTGGCGTGAACGAGGATGCCGATAAAGCTCCACAAGAGCGCCGTGCCAAATAGATACATCGCCCCGCTCACGCCATTATCGGGTGGATTGTCAGATCGAATCACGAAGCACCTCCAGCTAGCTTTCGATAATAAAAAACGGCGACCGCAGCGGGTCGCCGTTTCCCTTGGGGGCAGATAATAGGCCGGGCCCTTACGCCAGCACGCCGAAGAACGCGCCGACGATGCCCA
>NZ_QSCW01000043.1:0-1840 GCF_003463445.1 Collinsella sp. OF02-10 | reverse complement strand
GTGACCGGCGACACCGACATCAACATCATCGACACCGCCGAGTTCGCCATCCCGGGCCTTGACGACGAGTTCCGCGTCATCGTCTCCCCGTGGATTCTGACGGTGCTCGTGACCGACCGTCTGGCTCGCTACTACGAGACGGTCACCAAGCACAACCTCAAGTATCGTCGCTACTATCACCAGTTCGACTACTAAAGAAAACGGGTGCGGGAACGTGCCGGGCTATTGAGAGGAACACAGAATGAGACAGTACATCATCGCCAGCCATGCGCACTTCGCTACCGGCATCAAGGAGAGCGTCGAGCTGCTCTCGGGTGCTCGCGACAACGTCCACGATCTTTCGATGTTCGTCGATGACCGCATGGACGTGGCCGAGGAGGCCCAAAAACTGCTGGCGGGCATGTCTGCCGACGATGATGTCGTTGTCTGCACCGACCTCTTTGGTGGCAGCGTCAACAATGAGTTCACCAAGATCGTCCAGACGCGTCCCCGCACGTACCTCGTTACCAACATGAACCTTCCTCTGCTCATCCAGCTGCTGTTCTCTGACGAGTCGGCGCCGGTTGAGGAGACGATTCGCGCCATCGTCGCTGCGGACGATACGCGCGTGAAGTTTGTCAACGACCTGCTGGTCGATGACGACGAGGAAGAAGAGTTCTAATCCGCAGCACCTATTGACATGCCGTAAGACGGCGCAAGACCTTTGGGGGGTCACATTATGATTCAGCTACTTCGCGTTGACCATCGCCTGCTTCATGGCCAGGTCGCAGTTTCCTGGGTTCAGGGCCTTGGCTCCAACTGCATTTTTTGCGTGGGCGATAAGGTCGCCAACGACCCGGTGTGGAAGACGACGCTCAAGATGGGCAAGCCTGCCGGCTGCAAGCTCGTCATCAAGGACATGGAGCATGCAATCGAAGCTATCAACTCGGGCGTGACCGACAAGTACAAGATGATCATCTGCGTCGCCACTATCGCCGAGGCAAAGCAGCTTGTTGAGGGCTGCCCGCAGATCAAGTCGGTCAACCTGGGCAACACCAAGCCCAAGGACGAGAAGCGTCCCGACGCTCGTCAGGTCTCTCGTCAGATCTTCCTGACCGCGGCCGAGGAAGCCGATGTGCGCGAGATGCTGGATCGTGGCGTTGAGGTCGAGATTCGACCCCTGGCCGATGACCCCAAGGTTGACTGCGCCAGCGTGCTCTAGGCGTTTAAATTCGAAGAGTCTGAGCTCTTCGTAGTGTCCTATATGGAAAGGGGGATGTATGCTTACCCAAGCAATCCTCATCGGACTTATCGCCGCATTTGGTAAGTTCGACTACCAGCTCGGTACGCTCTATGCGTTCCGTCCCATCGTCCTGTGCCCGCTCGTGGGCCTGGTCCTGGGGGACCTGCAGTCTGGTCTCGCGATCGGTGCGAGCCTTGAGCTGCTGTTCATGGGCTCGATCTCCATCGGCGCCTACGTACCGCCCGATGAGACGATCGGCGGCGTGCTTGCCTGTGCCTTCGCTATCCAGCTGGGCCAGAGCACCGAGGCAGCCATCGCGCTTGCCATGCCCATCGCAACGCTGTGCCTGGCCATCAAGAACATCCTCAACGCCGCTCTGCCGATCCTGGTTGACCGCGCCGATGTCTTCTCCGGCCAGGGCAACCTTAAGGGCGTCTATGCGATGCACTTCCTGATCGGTTCCACCGGTTGCATCATGGCGTTCCTGCTGTGCTCGCTGTCGTTCTATCTGGGTGCTGACGCCATCCAGGGTATGCTCGACTTCATCCCGCCCTTTGTCCTTGCTGGCTTTGGCGTTGCCGCCAACATCCTGCCGGCCATGGGCTTCGCCATGCTCGG
>NZ_QSCW01000042.1:0-1855 GCF_003463445.1 Collinsella sp. OF02-10 | reverse complement strand
TTGACGGCCTCGAGGACCTCGGGGGTGGTGCCGGACTCGGAGGCGGTGAGCACAACGGACTTCTCGGTCATGCGCTTGTGGCCCATGACGTTCCACTCGGCGGCGTGGATCAGGTAGACCTCGAGGTCGCGGTCGCCGAACTTGTTCATGAGGTACTCGAGCTGCATGAGCTCGTCCCAGGTGCCGCCGACGCCCATCAGGAACACGGCGTCGTAGCCCTCGTCGGCGACCTTGTCGGCGAGCGCGGTCATCTTCTTGCCGGCCTCGTAGACGTTCTTGCCGTCCTCGACGTAGCCCTCCTGGCTAAAGTGCATGATCTCGATCTTCTCGGTTTCCTTCATGGCTTTTCCTTTCTGTCTTGCACGCGAATCTATACATCGCGTTTCTTTTCGATACCAATTATAGACATACACCTAACGTGTTTTTAATACCACTTTTCAATCTGCCCCAATCCTCGGTGAACGGTCGAAATTCTCTGGTGAGTGGTATTAAATTAGCATTTGATGTATAGCTAACGCCCCTGGCGTCTCCCTTGTGTGACAAAGAACAGCGTTCCTACCAGCGCAATAATGGTCGATGCCCCAAACAATACCGTCTGGACGCCCAAAGCCTCCGCCAAAAACGGAGCCGCCAGCAGCGGCACCACGCCGGCGCTCATCAGGCCAAAACGCACAAAGCCGGTAATGCGCCCCAGGTATTTGATGTCTGCGCGCTCCTGAATCAAGATCATCTGCAGCGGCTCCAGGAACCCCCAGGCCAGACCGTTAATCGCCTGACCGATAATCGCGACCCCCAGCATATCGGTGCCCACGTACACCATGGACCCAATGCCCACGGCCATGAGCGCGCCGAGCAGCAATCGTAGGTTGACATGGCGAGCAGAAAGCTTGGTCAGGATGAACGCGCCCACCGAGGAAGTGAGGCCCACGACCGAGGACAGCCAGCCCAGCCAGACGATATCCACGTTGAGCACATCACGGTAGAACAACGACTCCAGCGAATCGAACGCGCCGAACGCAAAGAAACCCAAAAAGCCCGAGATAAAGATGAGGCGCAGGTCGTGGTCGCGAAACGTAAGTCGCGCACCCTCGGCCATGCCGCCCAGAATACCGCCCTTCGGCTTCTCCCCTTTTGCGGGAACAACACACTCGTGGCAGCCCAAGGAGAGCACGGCCGCCACACCCATCATGCCCGCCATGAGCAGATAGACCGATTGCGTGGCAAAACAGCTCACGATGGCACCACCGAGCAGCGGGCCAGCGGTATAGGCGATATTGCTGTAAAACACCATGAGACCGTTCACGCGGGTACGGCCCTCGGTGGTCGACTCTAGGTATCCCGGAAACGCATGCGTGCAGGTGTTGATAAAACCGCCCGCAAGTCCCAAGACACACGCGGCAAACACAAGCCCGGGGACAGACAACGGCGCCAACCCCACGCCAAGCGAAAGCACCGCCGTAATCACGCACGTCACAAACGACGTCCGACGCGGTCCAAAGCGATCGATGACCGAGCCCGACACCATATTGCCCACCGACGTCATAAGATTGCGCACGAGCGTAATGGCGGCAACCAAAAAGGCCGTGCCAGCCAGATCATACGTGGCCGCACCGATAAGCCCCAAAAAGTAGACCGCGTTGTTGGCGCACCACTGCAGGGACTCAATAAGAATCAGCCTGACCTCTGCCGGCGTCAGGCGCATTTCTTCGCGATCCTTCGCGAACATACGAACTCCTTCTATACAAAAAGGGGATGGAGGGCATAGGCCCGCTCCATCCCCTTTCCAGGTTGCAACGAAAATCTATGCAGCCGGGCCCTTACGCCAGCACGCCGAAGAACGCGCCGACGATGCCCA
>NZ_QSCW01000041.1:0-1898 GCF_003463445.1 Collinsella sp. OF02-10 | reverse complement strand
GGCACGTGCAGACCTTTCGTCATGGCCTCCTACCTTTCTTTCGGGCCCTTGTCGGGGCCGATTCGTTAGCGCCCCTCCGTGTGAGGCGTTATTGCTGACGACATATTTATATCCAAAATCAGCCCATACTTCCACCTTGCCCCCGAACGGTTTTATATGAGGGGTGAACGGCATACACATATACTTCACGCATGGTACACTTTGACTTAATAAAGTGTATTTACGTGCTTAAATGCCTTTTTAACCGAAAAATCAATTGGAACTAATCTTTCTTAAACCACCCTCGATTTGCATATTTCACGCAAAGGTATGAATAGAATTCGCAATTCTTGCTACGTCTCAACCATTTTGATTTTTATTCAGAAAAAAGTTCATCCTATTCATTTTTGGCAAACAGGCTACCGTTTACCAGACGTTGGATACCGTTCACCGGAAGCTCAGTATAAGGCCCATCGAATACACCGTCTGCTTTGCGCCTCCATTTGTAACAAGTTGATTTTTTCGGCGGTAAAGACAAACAGACCCGCCCCCAAGGGAGCGGGTCTGCATTCGGTATATCTAGGGCCCAGAAAGGTTTAGGCCCTCGAAAGCCTCAAGGGGCTAGCGATCGAACTCGGCCAGCGCCTCGCCCAGAAGCCTCAGGCCCTCGCGGAGAACGCCTTCGCTCGCGCAGTAGCCCAAGCGCGCGCCGCAGGGAAGCTCAAAGCGGCTACCGGGAACCAGCAGCACTCCCCTCTCGGCCAACAGGCGCTTGCAGAACTCCTCGTCGTCCTCGGGAATATCCAGTTGGATAAACGAGGTGGACACGCCCTGCGGGGCCGTCCAGGAGACACGATGCTGCGTATCGATCCATGCCTGTGCGATATCGCGGTTGCCAAACACGATCTTACGGTTGCGCTCGAGAATCTTGTCCTTGTGCTCGAGCACGTAGGTCGCCAGGGCGTCGTTGAACACGCCGCCGCAGATCATGGTGTAGTCGCGATATGTGCGGATGCGGTTGGACACCTCTTCGTTGGCCACGACCCAGCCCACGCGGGCCGCAGGCGTCGAATAGGTCTTGGACACCGAGTTGGTGACAATGGCCTTCTCGTACACGTCGGCCATCGACATAAAGGACTCGGTGTTCTCGAGAGGCAGATACACCTCGTCGCACAGCACGTAGGCGCCCACCGAACGGGCAATCTCGGCAATCTGCCCGAGCATATCGGCATCGAGCACCGTACCGATGGGGTTCGATGCGTTATTGATGCAGATGAGCTTGGTGTTGGGGCGCACCAAGCGCTTGAGCTCATCGATATCGGGCTTCCAGCCGAGCTCCTCGCGGAGCTCCCAATACTCGACCTCGGCACCCAGCGTACGCGGAATCTCGTAGAGCGGCGCATAGGTAGGCCACTCGGCAATCACGTGATCGCCGGGCTCCACAACGGCCATGATGGCGTTGAGGTTGGCGCCCGTGCAGCCATTGGCCTGCAGAATGTGATCGGGATTGACATCGCGAAGATACAGCTTGGCGACCTCGGCCTTAAATTCCGGCGATCCCTCGATCCAGCCGTAGTTCATCTTCTCGCGATCCAGGCGCTCGTAGAACGTGGCGCCGTCCTGCTCGTCCAGTGCGCGAAGCTCGCCCATGGTCAGTGACGAGATCGTCGACTGAGCTATATCCCAGGTAGCACTCTTCTCCCAAACGTTGAGCCATTCCTCAACACCGATTGTCTTGATATCCATGCCACCTTATCTGATCTTCATTTAGCGTCATTAAACATGAATGGGGCGGTGCGAAAGATCCGCACCGCCCCAATGGGAGACACCTAATGGCAGCTAGATGTTTGTAGTAAGACCTGTACGGGTCTTTGAAAACCTTAGAGGTCCTCGCGCCAGAAGGGCATGCTCATGCAGCG
>NZ_QSCW01000040.1:0-2103 GCF_003463445.1 Collinsella sp. OF02-10 | reverse complement strand
GTCCGACCGGGCCGCGCGGCAAGGAGATATATTGCCAGACCGGAGGGCCCCCGGGGGCGGGAATCTGGGCGTACACATTTCCTACACATATAAGGACTCTCGGCTGGCTGGGTAAATATAAGAGGGGACCTCGTTTCCGAGATCCCCTCTTTCGCCTATCTACAGTAATAGACTCTTAAATACCTTATGCCAGCAGCTTGCGACCGGACTCTTCAATCGCGTCAAGTGCTGCATCAGCCTCGGCGGCATCCGCGCCCTTGGCAAAGATATACAGCTTGATCTTGGGCTCGGTGCCGGAAGGACGGACGATACCCTTGTTGCCACCCTCGAGATCGAACTCAATGACATTAGCCTTCGGCAGGCCGTTCACGCAGGTGTTGTAGTCCACGACGGCCTCAATCTTGGAACCGGCGAGCTCCGCGGGCGGGTTCTCGCGCAGACCAGCCATGATGCCGGCCATCTTTGCCGCACCCTCAGCGCCCGGATAGCTCAGCGAAATCGTCTTGTTGTGATAGTAGCCATACTTCTCGTACAGCTCGTGCATCGCGTCGGCGAGGTTCTTACCCTGCAGCTTGTAATACTGAGCCATCTGGCAAATCAGCAGCGAAGTGCTCACGGCGTCCTTGTCGCGCACGTGGTCGCCAGCCAGATAACCGTAGCTCTCCTCAAAACCGAAGATAAAGCGATCGACTTCACCGGCATCGGAAAGCGAGGTAATGATGTCACCGATGTACTTGAAGCCCGTCAGGCAGCGACGGAGCTCAAAGCCATATTCCTCGGCCAGAGCGTCAACCATTGCGGAAGAAACGATAGTAGTAACGGCAACCTTCTTAGTGAGGTCCTCGCCGCGGGCGGCACGGGTCTTGCAAATATAGTCGAGCAGCAGGACGCCCATCTCGTTACCGGTCAGCAGCAGATAGTCATCGCCATTTTTAACGGCAACGCCAACACGATCGGCGTCGGGATCGGTTGCAAGCAGCAAATCAGGGTGAACCTGCTCGCAGAGATCGATGCCCTTCTGCATGGCCTGACGGATCTCGGGGTTAGGATACGGGCAGGTCGGGAAATCGCCGTTAGGCTCCTTCTGCTCGGGAACAACCGTGACATCGGTGATGCCAGCGCGCTCGAGCACCGTGGTAACGGGAATGAGGCCGGTACCATTCAGCGGCGTATAGACAAGCTTGAGCGGCGCGCCGGCAATTTCCTCGGCAGAAAGATTCGTAACGCCGCGAGCGAGAACGGCGTCGTAATAACGCTCGAGGCACGAGTCATCGATCCATTTGACCAGGCCCTGCTCAAGAGCCTCATCGAAGTCCATGGACTTCACACCGGTGAACGTATCGGTCTCGGCGATAGCCTTAGAAATTGCATCGGCGGCCTCGCTGGTGATCTGGCAGCCGTCGGGGCCATAGGCCTTATAGCCGTTATACGGTGCCGGGTTATGACTAGCGGTCATGCAAATGCCACCGGAGCACTTAAGATCACGGACGGCCCAGGAGAGCGTCGGCACAGGAGAAATCTTGGGATAAACGAGGGCAGTCACGCCGTTTGCTGCAAGAATGGCAGCCGTCGTCTTAACGAACAGCTCACCTTTATTGCGGCTATCGCGAGCGATGGCAACCGTTGGATGCTCGAAGGTCGCATTGAGGTAGTCAGCGAATCCCTGGGTCGCACGACCGACCGTATAGATATTCATACGGTTAGTGCCCGCACCGATAGTGCCGCGAAGGCCGGCAGTACCGAAGGCGAGATCTTGGAAGAAAGCATCGGTGATGGCGTCCTCATCACCCTGCTCCTTCATCGTGTTAAGCTCAGCGAGGAGCTCCTCGTCCTTGACATTGGCAATCCAAGTATCAAGCAGCTCATGAACATCTGCCATGTGAGTCCTTCCGTCACAATCAATAAAACGACCCGTGTAAAAACAGGACAAGCGCAGCAGTGCGCTAAAGCAAATATTAGTCCATTGAGAATAGAGAACCGACCAAAGAACGGTGAACGTCTATATTCAGCGGTGGATGATTAAATTGATTTAATTGCATAAGGAATGTTGCCCGTAAACGCAAAAAAGGGGGAGGCCGCGAGGCCTCCCCCTTCTTCAAGTCT
>NZ_QSCW01000004.1:135988-136962 GCF_003463445.1 Collinsella sp. OF02-10 | reverse complement strand
AGCCCCATTACAGTTTGAGTCGTCCGAAAGGGCGGCTCTTTTCCGTTGCACGGTTATACGATTGAGCCGTACCGGTGGTCGCTGGCCGACCGCCCCGGACGGCCGTCAGCCCCTGCCCCGTAGAGGGCCCGGGACGTGTTGCCGCCGGGGCGGGAGGGGCCGCGGGGAACGACTGATAGAGATGTGCCGGGCCCGGACCGGGCCACGGCCGGGTAATGTGGGTGTCGCTTCCGCGGCTAACGGCCGGCTCAAGGGAGAGGATACACCATGCCAGCAGCAGAGACGCCCGTGGCCTACCTGGGGATCGACGTCGGGAAGAGCTCGCACAGCGCGTGCGCGCTCGACGCGGGAGGGGGCGTCGCCTTCAGGGCCGAGCTGGCAAACAGGCCCGACGACATCGACCGGCTGCTCGAGCGGGCCGGCTCCGGCGCGCTGGTCGTCGTCGACCAGAAGCGAAACATCGGCGCACTGGTCCTCGCGCGCGCCCATGCGCATGGGAACCCCTGCGCCTACCTGCCCGGATATGCCGAGAAGCAGGCCCGCGGGATGTTCCCCGGCATCGCGAAGACCGACGCCATCGACGCCGAGGTGATCGCGCGCACCGCGCTCGGCGTGCCCCGCGCCCTCAGACCGGCGCCCGAGGAGCCCGAGGGGACCGCCTCGCTTCGGATCCTGTCGTCGCAGCGCGAGTTCGCGTCGTCCGCCAGGACCCGCGCGAAGAACAGGCTGCGCGCGACCCTGCTCGAGGCCGACCCCGCGCTCGAGGGCGCGGTCGACCCGTCGAGCCGCTGGCAGGTGTCGATGCTGGCCGAGTTCGGCGGGGCCGCCGGGTGCTCGGCCGCCGGCTGGCGCAGGTTCTCGAACGCCGCCAGGCGCGCGGGCGCCCCCGCGGCGGGGGCCAGGAGGCTCTGGGAGGCGCTGCTGGCCTCGTCGCGCTCGGGAAGGCGGCTCCCGGCCGGCGAGGACGTCGCGGT
>NZ_QSCW01000004.1:0-135948 GCF_003463445.1 Collinsella sp. OF02-10 | reverse complement strand
TGTTAGCGTCAATATATTTTTCACCATTTTCACCAACGTATTTTCGCCAATCGCGCCAACGCGGATGCGCCGGATCCGCCAACGCGGATGCGCCGCTTTCGGCGTCTAGGCTCCCTCCTCCTTCCCGTCCTCACCGCCGATGGATACGTCCTTCAGGCGGTACGACCGCCCCGTTATCTTGATCATCGCGCAATGGTGGCAAAGCCTGTCGGCCACCGCCGAGGCCGTGACGTTGCTGCCGAACACGTCGCCCCACCTGCCCACCGGCACGTTGGTCGTGACGATGGTCGACCGCTTTAGCGCGTAGCGCCTGTTGACCAGCTGGAACAGCAGGTCGGCGCCCTCCTTGCCGATATCGAGGTAGCCGAGCTCGTCTATTATCAGCAGGCTGCAGTGCTCGTAGAACCGCATCCTGCGCGCCAGCGCCTCCTTCGCCGAGGCGTGCTTGAGGTCCTCGACCAGCCTCGAGCAGTCGGCGAAGTACACCTGCTTGCGGGCCATCACCGCCTCGTGGCCTATGGCTATCGACAGGTGGGTCTTGCCGACGCCCGGGCTGCCGACGAGCACGACGTTGTCGCCGCGGTCGATGAACTCGAGCGTGGCCAGCTGCTCGACCAGCCCGCGCGGCACGCTCGGCTGGAAGCCCCAGTCGAAGTCGGCCAGCGTCTTTATGTAGGGGAAGTTGGCCATCCTCGTGCGGCGCTCGTCGTCGGCGCGCCGCTTGAGGGCTATCTGGGCGTCGGTGAGCTCGAGCATGGCGTCGACCAGGCCCTTCCTCCCGTCGGCGACGAGCCTGACGTACTCGGGCACCGACGACGCCATGCCCTCGAGCCCCAGCTCCTCGAGGTTGGCCGCCAGGCGGTTGAGGGGGCTGGCCTGCACGGCGGCGCTCACAGCGAGCCCCCTATCGAGTCGAGCAGGCCGAGGTTGGCCGCGGCGGCCGCCTCGATGTCGCCGGCGGCGTCGCCGAACCACCGCTTGCCGGCCATGGCCTCGGCGTAGTGCGCCGGGTCGTAGGCCGGCCCGCCCGCCACGTGCGTGGCCACCAGCTCGCCGCCGACGTAGCAGTCCATCGCGCCGCCGGGCATGCAGACGATGCGGGCGGGCCTGCCGATGCAGCGCCGGGGCACCGACATGGGCTCGCCGTGCGCGCTCACCAGCATCGTGGCCGGCACCCTGGCCACGCGCACCACGTCGCCCATCGCCTCCTCGAGGGCGCGCAGGTTGCCGACGGGCAGCAGCGCGTCCTTCTCCTCCATGAACAGCGCGGAGGGCGGCAGCCCCGTGGTCTCGTTGGGCTCGGAGTTGCTGGCGTCCTCGATCCGCGCGACGATCTCGTCGATGTCGTCCCAGCCGTCGAAGTCGCCCTGGTAGGCCATGAGCCGCGACAGGAAGCGGTTCGACGACTCGACCTTGCCCTTCGTCTGGGGGCTGCGCGGGCGGCACAGCTTCAGCTCGAAGCCGGCGGCCTTGGCGAACTCGTATGCGCGCTGGACCTTGAGGCGCCGGCCGCCCTTGACCGTCACCAGGGCGGACATGTTGTCCGTGACCCACTCGCGCGGCACGCCGCCGAGCCTCGCGATCGTGGCGTACATGCACCTGACCAGGTCGTCGGTCGTCCTGGTCCTCGACCGGATGAATATGTGCCTGCGGGAATGGCCCAGCGTCGCCGCGAACACGTTGAACTCGAACAGCTCGCCGTCGCGGTTCGCCATCTTGACGGACTCCTTCCAGTCGAACTGCAGCTGCAGTCCGGGCGGCGTCTCGAAGCGCGGGTGCGGCTCCGGGCCGCCGGAGGCCCCGACGGCGATGCCGTTCTTGCGCATGAACTGGGTGAAGGCGTTGTAGCCGGCCAGGTCCTCGCCGGGATACCTGTGCAGCAGCCACTCGTGGATGCCCTTCTTGGTGACTCCCGGCAGCTGCGCCTTGGCGGCCACCTCCTCGATGTGCGCGTCGAACGAGCCCGCCCTGTCGCCGCGCCCGTCGTGGGGCCGCCCGCCCTCGGCCCTCCAGTACGACGCCACGGTGTGCCTGTCCTTGCCGTAGCGCTTCGCTATGTCGCTGAAGTTGGGCTTTATGCCCGCTTCCCTGTACATGTCCAACTCTCCGATCAGGTTCTTCTCCGCCACGGCCCGCTCCTCCCGAAAGCATCGTTCGCTCGTCGATCGAAGCGTAAGCCCCGGCGTTGGTGGAAATGGTGAAAATGCGTTGGCGCAAATGGCGGGATTGCGTTGGCATGATTGGTTGTTGAGCGTTGGTCAAAATGGTTGTTTTTACAGTAGCGCTAACACGCGGTCCGGATACTCGCCCGGGAGATAGCCTCCCTCGACGCCGACATCGAGGAACTCGACTCGCTCGTGGCCGACTCGCTGGCGGGAGACGAGGTCTACGAGTGCCTCCTCACGGTGCCCGGGATCGGCCCCAAGACCGCCGCGGCGCTGGTGACGTCGATCGACATATCCGCGTTCAGGGGGCACGACGAGCTCGCGAGCTATTGCGGCGTGGCGCCGTCAGACAGGCGCTCCGGGAGCAGCATCAGGTCGACGTCGCCGCAGCACGGCGGGAACAGGCAGCTCAAGAACCTGCTCATATTCAGCTGCAACTCCCTCATCGGCACGGACAACAGGTTCGGGAGGTACTACGGGGAGTGCAGGGCGAGGGGGATGAGGCACAGCAAGGCGCTGAAGGCGGTCGCGAGGAAGAGGCTCAAGGTCATTTACGCGATCATGCGCGACGCCGTCCCGTACGCGGCCTAGCGGGCGGCGGGATCAACCAAAGAGGAAACCAAGCGGGGGCGCCTGGCGCCCGGATGCGTCATGCCGAAATGGCGCGAAGCACGCGGTTGACAAAACCATAGAGACACGTCCCAAATTTGCTACCCCTGGAGGCTGGTGGCGATGAGGGGGCGGCCGAGGGCTGCCTCGAAGCAATCTGCCATCGTTGGATCGGCAAGCGTGTCGACTTGGTTGAGCATGATGCGGGCATTGTCGAGGTTCAGCATCTGCAGCTCGGCATTGAGCACCATGGCGACGCGCTCTGGGGTGGCAGCGTCGGTGGGCTCGCAGCCGCAGCGCTCGCAGAAGAGCTCGGGGCGGTGGACAACCTTGGCGACGGGCTTGCCCAGCCCTGAGGCGCCGACGACCCAGACAACGTTTGCCGTGGCGGCGGGAATTACCGGCTCCCAGGCGGCATGCGCCTTGAGCGGGAGTCGCTTGCTGCCATCTGCCTCGGCCAACACATAGTCAAAGCGCTGCGCCAGCTGGTCGAGCGGCTCAGCGGGGGCGGAGAGCTTGCCTGTCTCCGGGTCCAAGACGCCTGCCTGGCAGATGCTTCCGCGCACAAGGCCCGCGCAGGCCTCGCAGGTGCAGCCGGGGGCGTGTAAGGCACCTGGCTTCCAAGGTGCGGCGTCCAGGCGACGATTCGACCCGTCCCATGGCACGCCGGCAACGGGAAGCATATACGTGGTGGTACAGAGGAGCACGCGGCCGCCAGCGCGCATGAGCTCAAGACCCAGCGTCTTGAGCAAGGTCGACTTGCCGCCGCTGCCGATAATCGCGGTAATGCCCGGCTCGATCCTGAGCGCCGAGGCAAGATTGCCGCTAACCGTTTCCATCTGTTCACCGCCGTATAATACTGTGATAATAAATAATCATCAGAGTAGCGGTCGAACCGCTTTTGCTCTGCTCAAACCGTAGCACAGGGAGGTGCCCCGGGAATGCTCGTTTATGTTCGCGGCGCCGGCGATATCGCCACGGGTGTCGCTGCCCGTTTGGTGCGCGCCGGCGTGTCGGTTGTCATGGCCGATATTGCGGTTCCCACGTGCATCCGCCGCACAATCAGTTTTTGCGAGGCCATTCGCCTGGGCGAGGTCCAGGTCGAGGGCATTCGCGCTCGCTTGGCACAGACGCCGGCTGAGGCGCTTGCGATTGCCGAGGCTGGAGACGTCGCCGTTGTGGTAGACCCCCAGGCCAAGATGATCGGCGAGCTGAAACCCGCGGCTGTGGTCGACGCGATTTTGGCTAAGCGCAACTTGGGCACCACGCGCGACATGGCGCCCGCCGTCATCGCCGTGGGGCCGGGCTTTACCGCGCCGGTTGACTGCGACGCCGTGGTCGAGACCATGCGCGGGCATTTTCTCGGCCGTGTCATTACCCAAGGTTCGCCCCAGCCTAACACGGGCGTGCCGGGCATTATCGCCGGCTATGGCAAGGAACGTGTTATCCACAGCCCCGCCGCCGGCGTGTTTCGGTCCGACCGCGCAATCGGCGACATCGTGAGCGCCGGAGACGTGATTGGCTACGCGGGCGATACGCCCATGTGCACGCAGATCGATGGCTGTCTGCGCGGGCTTTTGGCGAACGGCGTGCAGGTGACTGAGGACTTTAAATGCGCCGATGTCGATCCGCGCGGCGACGCCAGCTACATCAACTATATTTCGGACAAGGCGACATCGGTCGGCGGCGGCGTGCTCGAGGCACTCGCTATGCTCACCGATGTCTTTAGAGGATAGAAGGCGGCAATGGAAAAGCTCGATGTTGTGAATGCGGCGCTTGCCGCCCTGCGTGCTGGCGAGACGTGCGAGCTCGTGGTCGTGGCCGGTACGGCGGGGTCATCACCACGCGGCGTGGGCGCCTGGATGGCCGTCTTTGCCGATGGCAGCCAAGCGGGCACCATCGGCGGCGGCAAGATTGAGCTTTTTGCGCTGGACGAGGCGCGCGAGCTGCTGGCCGCAGGGCAATCGCGTCTGGTCCGCTACACCATGGGCGGCGAGAACTCCGATACCGGCATGATCTGCGGCGGGGCCATCTGCCTGTGCTACCTGCATCTGGACTCGACCCAGGCACCGTTGTTCCAGTCGGTTGCCGACGTCTTGGCCTATCGGCGCATCGGCGACTTCGTCATCGACTTTGAGCCGTTTATCGCGAGCGCGCTCGAGGGCGATGTGGTTGAGTACCATGGCGAGACATCGCGCCATACCATTGCCGGCTGCCCCGAGCTTTCGCTGGTGGAGGAGGGGAGTAAGGTCACCTACACCAACGCCGCCTCCGAGATTCCCCCGGCGCACATCGAGACGCTCTGCCCCGAGGGCCTGACCTATATCTTTGGCTGCGGCCACGTGGGCGCTGCGACGGCGCGGGTGCTCACGGCGGCGGGCTTTGCCGTTGTGGCGTGCGATGACCGCCCCGGCACGCTGACGCCCGAATGGGTGCCCGGTGTCTACGATCGTCGCCTGGTCGATTACAAGAACCTGAGCAAGCAGTGCCCCATCGGCCCGCGCGACTTGGTGGTCGTGGCCACAGCAGGCCACAAGTCCGATATCGACGTGGTGATTCAGGCCATGCGCGCTAAACCCGCCTATCTGGGCTGCTTGGGCTCGCGCCGCAAGACGGCCTTTGTGCGCGCCCGTTTGGAGCAGGAGGGCTTTACGCAGGACCAGATCGACGGGCTGCACCTGCCAATCGGCGTTGCCATCGAGGCCGAGGATCCCGAGGAGATTGCCATCTCCATCGCTGCCGAGATGATTCACCTGCGCCGCACCAAGCTCGTCCCCCGCAAGCGCTAATCGCATCCCCATATATGAGTTGCGGTGAAATACGGACTATTAAAGCCTGTTAAGCCGTCAAACGGTCCCTATTTCACCGCAACTGCCATTTTCCTCCGTCCCCTAGGGATCAATATGTGCGGGGGAGTTGTGGAGTTGTGCAGGCAGACGAGGTTTTTCTGGAAATACGCTCCCGATGCGCGTATAGTACCGATTGTTTTGTCGGCTCCTGCTGCGTCGAGTCCAAACCGCGAAATGCCATGAGCGGCGCGGATGCAGCCAGGAGGCACGAGGACAACCCATCGTGGCCACGCCCCGTGCTTAAAACCCCAAGAAGGAGTGAACAATGGCAGAAGAGAAGTATGTGCCGCGTCTGAAGACCAAGTACAACAACGAGGTCAAGCAGCAGCTTCAGGACAAGTTCCAGTACGAGAACGTCATGATGATCCCCAAGTTTGAGAAGATCGTCGTGAACATGGGTGTCGGCGAGGCCGCTACCGATTCCAAGGCCATCGACGGTGCCGTGCGCGACCTGCGCGCCATTACCGGTCAGCAGCCGATGATCACCCGTGCCCGCAAGTCCATCGCTACCTTCCGCCTGCGCGCTGGTATGCCGATCGGCTGCAAGGTTACCCTGCGTGGCGACCGTATGTGGGAGTTCTTCGATCGTCTGACCTCTGTCGCAATCCCCCGTATCCGCGACTTCCGCGGCATCTCCGCCAAGAGCTTCGACGGCCGTGGTAACTTCTCCATGGGCGTCACCGAGCAGCTCATCTTCCCCGAGATCGACTTCGACTCCGTCGATCACCAGCGTGGTATGGACATCACTTTCGTGACCACCGCCAACACCGATGAGGAGGCCAAGGCCCTTCTGGACGCCTTCGGTTTCCCGTTCAAGAAATAGGTTCACCTGCCCTATGAGCGCCGTTCCCAGAAGGGGGCGGCGCTTGGGGCGAACAATACTCTATGTGAGGAGGATATAAGTGGCTAAGACATCGATGATCGTCAAGTGCAATCGCAAGCAGAAGTTCTCTACTCGTGAGTACACGCGCTGCCAGCGCTGCGGCCGTCCGCACTCTGTGTACCGCAAGTTCGGCCTGTGCCGTGTCTGCTTCCGCGAGCTTGCACTCAAGGGCGAGCTTCCCGGCGTTAAGAAGGCCAGCTGGTAAGTCACTACCAGCGTTTCAAGCATCAGTTTGGAACAGGGAAAACGCGCTAAAAAGGCTTTGCCGTTAAGGGCGGCGAAGAACCAAGAGCACGTGTTCATCAAGAACGAAGGAGAATCTGTATGAACCTTACAGACCCGATCGCAGATATGCTTACGCGCATCCGTAACGCTAACTCTGTGAACAAGGCCACGGTCTCCATGCCGAGCAGCAAGAAGCTCGTCGAGATCGCTCGTGTTCTGCACGAGGAGGGCTACATCGAGGGCTACGATGTCGAGGACACCGTTCCCCAGAAGACTCTGCACATCACGCTTAAGTATGGTCCCAAGAAGGCTAAGGTCATCAACGGCATCCGCCGCATTTCCAAGCCGGGCCTGCGTAAGTACACCGGCGTTGCCGACATGCCCCGCGTCCGCGGTGGCCTTGGTACCGCCATCATTTCCACCAGCCATGGCGTCATGACCGACCGCGATGCTCGCAAGCACAACGTCGGCGGCGAGATCATCGCTTACGTCTGGTAATTCGCTCGGTAGGTAGAAGGAAAGGAGATCACCGTGTCTCGTATCGGTAATAAGCCTGTCCAGATTCCCGCCGGAGTCGAAGTGGCAGTCAACGGCAACAACGTTGTCGTCAAGGGCCCCAAGGGCCAGCTCGAGCTCGATGTCTTTGAGAAGCTCGCTATCAACGTCGAGGACAACGTCCTCACCGTTTCCCGTCCCGACGACGAGCGTGAGACCCGTGCCCGCCACGGCCTCACCCGCGCCCTCATCCACAACATGGTTGTTGGCGTTTCCGAGGGCTTCGAGAAGAAGCTCGAGCTCGCCGGCGTCGGTTACCGCGTGCAGCAGAAGGGCAAGAACCTCGAGTTCTCCCTGGGCTTCTCGCACCCCGTGATCGTCGAGGCTCCCGAGGGCATCACCTTCGAGGTTCCCGACAACACCCACGTGAACGTCAAGGGTATCAACAAGCAGCAGGTCGGTCAGATCGCCGCTGAGATCCGCGGCCATCGTCCTCCCGAGCCTTACAAGGGCAAGGGTATCCACTACGTTGGCGAGCACATCCGCCGCAAGCTGGGTAAGGCCGCCAAGTAGTCGTAACCGACTCACTCGCATAAGACCAGCACCCCGTCAGGTGCTGGCAAGATCAACCTTTTTAGGAGTTTACGTATGAACAAGCATAAGGCGAAGCTGGAAGGCCTCAAGCGTCGTCAGCGTCGTGTTCGCGGCAAGGTCTCGGGTACCTCCGAGCGTCCGCGTCTTCGCGTGACCCGTACTAACGCCAACATCTATGCCCAGATCATCGATGACAGCAAGGGCTCCAGCCTGACGCTCGTCTCTGCCTCGACCCTCGAGGCCGAGTTCAAGGGCACCCACACCTCGAACAAGGAGGCTGCGGAGAAGGTCGGTCAGCTCGTTGGCAAGCGTGCCATCGAGGCCGGCATCACCAAGGTCGCCTTCGATCGCGGTGGCCGTATCTACCATGGCCGCGTCAAGGCCCTCGCCGACGGTGCTCGTGCCGCCGGTCTCGAGTTCTAGGAGGTATGTAGCACATGGCTCGTAATCAGAAGCAGCAGCGCGAGGCCTCCGAGTTCGAGGAGCGCGTCGTTTACATCAACCGCGTGTCGAAGACCGTCAAGGGTGGTCGTCGCATGAGTCTCGTCGCTCTCGTCGTCGTTGGCGACGGCAAGGGCAACGTCGGCGTTGGCATGGGCAAGTCCGCTGAGGTGCCCCTGGCCATCTCCAAGGCGTCTCTCGATGCCAAGAAGAACATGTTCCACGTGCCGGTGACCGAGCAGGGCACCATCCCGCACGAGGTTCTCGGCCACTTTGGTGCCGGCCGCATCATCATCAAGCCCGCTGTCGAGGGTACCGGCGTTATCGCCGGCGGCGCTGTGCGTCCCCTCTTCGAGCTTGCTGGCATCAAGAACGTCCTGTCCAAGTCCCTCGGTACCGACAACGGCCTCAACATCATCAAGGCTGCCGTCGAGGGCCTCAAGGAGCTCTCCAGCCCTGAGGACGTCGCGGCTCGCCGTGGCCTGACGGTCTCCGAGATGTTCGTCGGTAAGGAGAACTAAGCATGGCTGACACCATCAAGATCAAGCAGGTCCGCAGCACCAACGGTTGCAAGCAGGACCAGGTCCGTACTGTCCGTGCCCTCGGTCTCCACAGGATCCGCGAGGTTCGCGAGATTGCTGACAACGAGTCCGTCCGCGGCATGATCTTCAAGGTCAAGCACCTTGTCGAGATTGTAGAGGAGTAGCAAATGCAGCTTCACGATCTTACTCCCGCGCCCGGTTCCACCAAGAACCGCAAGCGCGTCGGCCGTGGCAATTCTTCGGGTCACGGCACCACTTCTGGCCGCGGTCAGAAGGGCCAGGGCTCTCGCTCTGGTGGCACCAAGGGTGCCGGCTTCGAGGGTGGCCAGACTCCGCTGGCTATGCGCCTGCCCAAGCTTCCGGGCTTCCGCAATCCCCGTCGTATCGAGTACACCGCTGTTAACGTTGAGCGTCTCGAGCGTAAGTTCGAGGATGGCGCTGTGATCGACGGTGCCGCTCTTAAGGCCGCTCGCATCACCAAGAGCGAGTTCGAGCCCGTCAAGGTGCTCGGCAATGGTGAGCTCACCAAGAAGTTCACGGTCAAGGTCGATAAGGTTAGCGCTTCTGCGCAGGCCAAGATCGAGGCCGCCGGCGGAAAGGTCGAGCTGCCGTGCTAAATGGTCTTAAGAATGCTTTCCGCATCAAAGAATTGCGCGAAAAGATTCTTTTTACCATAGCTATGCTCGTCGTGTACCGCATTGGTGCGCACGTTCCTGTGCCCGGCATTCCCTTCCAGGGGATGCTGGGCCTTTTCTCGACCGATAACAATTCGGTCGCCGCAGGTGCTATGGCCCTCCTGAATCTTTTCTCTGGCGGCGCGTTGAGCTATGTTTCGGTGTTTTCGCTGGGCATCATGCCTTACATCACCAGCTCGATCATCCTCCAGATGCTCCAGGCCGTTGTGCCTTCCCTGCATGAGCTTGCCCGCGAGGGCGAGGTCGGTCAGACCAAGATTACGCAGTATTCGCGTTACCTCACCCTGGCTCTGGCAATCCTCAACTCCGTGGGTTACCTCTTCCTCTTTAAGAGCTTCGGCATCAGCTTTAATGGCGCCGGCGCTCCCGAGATCATCTTCGACCTCATGGTCGTCGGCACGCTCACCGCGGGCGCCATGCTGATCATGTGGATTGGTGAGCTCATCACCCAGCGCGGTATCGGCAATGGCATGTCGCTGATCATCTTTGCGAACATCATGGCCGGTCTGCCGCAGGCTATCTTCTCCAGCACCGAGGGCAATGCCGGTGGCATCATCACCATGGTGATCATCTGCGCCATCATCCTGCTGGTTATCCCGCTGATCGTTTTCCTTGAGCGCGGCCAGCGCCGCATTCCGGTCTCCTACGCCAAGCGCGTCGTGGGCCGTCGCATGATGGGTGGACAGACCACCTACCTGCCCATCAAGGTCAACACCGCGGGCGTCGTGCCGATCATCTTCGCTTCGGCGCTGCTGTACTTCCCGGCTCAGATTGCCGTGTTCTTCCCCGGCATCGGCTGGATTCAGGCAGTTGCCTCTGCGCTTTCGACCGGTTGGCTCAACTGGGTGCTTAACGTTGTCCTCATCGTGTTCTTCGCGTACTTCTACACCTCCATGGTGTTCAACCCCGATGACACGGCCGACAACCTTAAGAAGCAGGGCGGCTTTATTCCGGGCGTGCGTCCGGGTAGGGCTACCGCGGCCTACATCAAGAACGCGCTCAACAAGATCACGCTTCCCAGCGCTGTCTTTTTGGCGCTCATCGCCATCGTGCCTTCGATCATCTTCTCCTTCACGGGTAACCATCTGATCCAGGCATTTGGCGGCACGTCCATCCTCATCATGGTCGGCGTCGTGCTCGACACGGTCGATAAGCTCGAAGGCCAGATCAAGATGTATGATTACGATGGATTCTTTAAATAGGCTAGAGGAGGATTGCTCATGAACCTCGTATTGCTCGGAGCTCCGGGTGCCGGTAAGGGCACCGTCGCACAGGAGCTCGTCGCCGAGTTTGGCGTCGCTCACATTTCCACGGGCGACCTGCTGCGTGCTGCCGTCAAGGGTGGCACCGAGCTTGGTATTCAGGCTAAGAAGTACATGGACGCTGGCGAGCTCGTCCCCGACCAGCTCGTGATCGACCTTGTCAAGGAGCGCCTTGCCGCCGATGACGCCCAGCAGGGCTTCATCCTCGACGGCTTCCCGCGCAACACCGCCCAGGCTGTGACGCTCGATTCCGAGCTCTCCGCCATGGGTCGCGAGATCGACTGCGCCCTTCTGGTCGACGTGGCCCCCGAGGTCATCATCGATCGTCTGTCTTCGCGTCGCACCTGCCGCGCCTGCGGTTACACCGGCACGGCTGCCGATGCTACCTGCCCCAAGTGCGCAGGCGAGATGTATCAGCGCGACGACGACAAGCCCGAGACCATCAAGAACCGTCTCGACGTCTACGAGAAGTCCACGAGCCCGCTCGTCGACTACTATCGTGGCCAGGGTCTGCTCAAGTCGGTCAACGGTGACCAGGCTCGCGAGACCGTGTACGGGGATGTCAAAGAGGCTCTCGGTCTATGATCAAGATTAAGTCTGCAACGCAAATCGAGCAGATGAAGAAGGCAGGAGCGCTATCTAAGATGGCGCTCCGCCACGTTGGAGCCATGGTGCGCCCTGGTGTTTCGACCTTTGAGCTCGATCAGCTCGCGGAGCAGATTATCCGTATGCATGGCGGCACCCCGGCCTTTAAGGGTTATGGCGGGTTTCCCGGTACCATTTGCGCATCGATTAACGATGCCGTGGTCCACGGCATTCCCAACCCCGACATGATCCTGCGCGATGGCGATATCATTTCCATCGATACGGGTGCCGTTGTCGACGGTTGGGTCGGCGATAATGCTTGGACGTTTTTTGTCGGCACACCCACGCCCGAGGCCAAGGCCCTGTGCGAGGTTACGCGCGATTGCCTTAAGGCTGCCATCGAGCAGGCTGTTCCCGGTAACCATATCGGGGACGTCGGTTATGCCGTTCAGTCCCTCGCTGAGTCTCACGGTTACGGCGTGCTTCGCGACTATGTGGGCCATGGCATTGGCCGCGTGATGCACGAGGACCCCAACGTTCCTAACTATGGAAAGAAGGGGAGGGGCGTTCGCCTCCAGGCTGGCATGGTCATTGCCATCGAGCCGATGGTTACGATGGGTTCCAACCATGTGAGCACGGGCTCCGACGGTTGGATTGTTACGACCAACGACCACCTGCCCGCCGCGCACTACGAGAACACCGTCGCCATTACCAATGACGGTCCGGTGATTCTCACCACCGACGCGCAAGGTGCTTGGTGTTCGCTCCAAGGCGGAGAAATGTAACAAGTTTCATTTAGTTGTGGAGCCATTACGAAGTTATTACGATGCGTGCATACGTGTTGTAGAATACTCAATCGCTGTCGTTTTCTAGAGAAAGATGATTGCTTGTGAAGAAGGAAGACGCAATTGAGCTCGAGGGTACGGTAAAGGAACCGCTGCCCAACGCCATGTTTAAGGTCGAGCTCGAGAACGGTCATTCGGTTCTGTGCAACATTTCTGGCAAGATCCGAATGAATTACATCCGTATTCTCCCCGGTGACAGGGTTGTCGTGGAGCTTTCCCCGTACGACCTGACCCGCGGCCGCATCACCTATCGCTACAAATAGCGGCACGCATACACGCACTCCATTTCCGACTGCAGGCTTAGCTCAACCTACGGTCGGATTGTGTGTGAAGACCAGCCATAGTTTTAAACGCCTGCGGCTGGGCGAGTAGATAGTAGAGAAGTAGTTTGAGCGCTACCGAAAGGAAGAACGATGAAGGTACGTCCTTCGGTCAAGAAGATGTGCGATAAGTGCAAAATCATTAGGCGCCATGGCAAGGTCCTCGTTATTTGCGAGAACCCCCGTCATAAGCAGCGTCAGGGTTAAGAGAGGAGACTACGTTGGCCCGTATTAATGGTGTCGACCTCCCGCGTGAGAAGCGCGTTGAGATCGGTCTGACCTACATTTACGGCATCGGCCGCACCACTGCGACGAAGATCTGCGTCGAGTGCAACGTTAACGTGGATACGCGCGTTAAGGACCTCACCGAGGATGAGGTTAACGCCATCCGCGATTATATCGATAAGAACCAGATCATGGTTGAGGGCGACCTCCGCCGTGAGCGCAACCAGAACGTCAAGCGCCTTATGGACATCGGCTGCAACCGCGGCCTTCGTCACCGCAAGGGCCTCCCGGTCCGCGGCCAGCGCACCCACACTAACGCTCGTACCCGCAAGGGCCCGAAGCGTCAGATCGGTGCTAAGAAGAAGAAATAAGGAGCGCTAGATAGATGGCTACTGCTAAGAAGAACGTTCGCGCTGCCCGTCTGAAGCGCGCGGACCGTAAGAACATTTCCGTGGGCCAGGCTCACATTCGTTCTACGTTCAACAACACGATCGTTTCGATCACCGATCCCCAGGGCAACGTCATTTCCTGGAAGTCGGCTGGCCAGGTGGGCTTCAAGGGCTCCCGTAAGTCCACGCCGTTCGCTGCCCAGATGGCTGCCGAGGCTGCTGCCAAGCAGGCCATGGAGCACGGTATGAAGAAAGTTTCCGTCTTCGTCAAGGGCCCCGGCTCCGGTCGTGAGACCGCCATCCGCTCCCTCCAGGCTGCTGGCCTCGAGGTCTCGAGCATCCAGGACAAGACCCCCATCCCGCACAACGGCTGCCGCCCCAAGAAGCGTCGCCGCGTGTAACTGAAAGGATCGTATCAATATGGCAATCGACAGGACTCCTGTTCTTAAGCGCTGCCGTCAGCTCGGGATCGATCCCGCTGAGCTCGGTTACAGCAGCAAGAAGGAATCTATCCGTCAGCCCAAGCGCCGTCGCAAGGAATCTGAGTACGGCATGCAGCTGCGCGAGAAGCAGAAGGTCAAGTTCATCTATGGCGTTCTGGAGAAGCAGTTCCACGGCTACTTCAACAAGGCCCGCAAGATGAACGGCGTCACCGGTGAGAACCTCATGATCATCCTTGAGTCTCGCCTCGACAACGTCGTCTTCCGTCTTGGCTTCGCCCGTACCCGCAAAGAGGCTCGTCAGTCCGTCCGTCACGGTCACTTCACCGTGAACGGCAAGCGCGTGGACATCCCGTCCTACCGCGTCAAGGCCGGCGACGTCGTCGCTGTCGGCGAGAAGTTCCGTGACCTCCTCCCCATCAAGGAGGCCCTGATTTCCTCCGAGCGCTTTGAGGTCCCTGGCTGGCTCGAGGTCGATATCGAGAAGCTGTCTGGTAACGTGCTCGCTCTGCCGACGCGTGAGCAGATCAGCGGTGATATCAACGAGCAGCTCATCGTCGAGCTCTACTCTAAGTAGTCCATCCGGGCTGCTGAGGCTGGAGGTAATACATGTCAGAATTCATTAGGCCTCAGGTTCAGGTCGAAGAGATCAACGAGACGTCTGCTCGTGTCTCCGTCGAGCCGCTCGAGCGTGGTTACGGCGATACGCTGGGTAACTCCCTTCGTCGCGTTCTTCTGTCCTCGCTCGAGGGTGCCGCCGTCGAGGCTATTCAGATCGATGGTGCGCAGCACGAGTTCATGACCATCCCTAACATGGTCGAGGATGTCACCGACATCGTCCTGAATGTCAAGGGTCTTGTCTTCAGGGCTCTCGGCACGACCGACGAGGCGACCGCCACCATCTCGGTTGACGGCCCCTGCGAGGTCACCGGTGCGGACTTCTTTATTCCGTCCGAGTTTGAGCTGGTCAACCCCGAGCAGCACATCGCTACGCTCACCGAGGGTGGCCATCTCACCATGAGCATGCGCATCGGCTATGGCCGCGGCTATGTTTCTGGCGAGGCCAACAAGCGCGACAACGATCCCATCGGTGTGATCCACGTCGACTCGCTGTACTCGCCGGTTTCCCGTTGCGCCAAGCTCGTTGAGGCTTGCCGTGTCGGTCAGCACACCGACTACGACCGCCTTGTCCTCGAGATCGAGACCAACGGCTCCATCGCCCCGCGCGACGCCGTGGTCCAGGCTGCCAATATCATCAACCAGCATATGGCCGCCTTTATGAACCTTGCCGAGACCCCCGAGGTCGAGGAGGAGGCTTCGATCTTCGCTCCCGAGGTCACCAACGACAACGCCGAGCTGGACAAGCAGATCGAGGATCTGGACCTTTCCGTCCGTTCCTACAACTGCCTTAAGCGCGCCAGCATTCACTCGGTCCGTCAGCTCGTTGAGTTCTCGGAGAACGATCTGCTCAACATCCGTAACTTCGGTGTTAAGTCGATCGAGGAAGTGAAGGACAAGCTTGAGTCCATGGGCCTGAGCCTGAAGGCTTAATGCTTCGCATATTTGAGGAGAAACTAGACCATGCGTCACAACGTTAAGAAGGGCCTGAAGCTCGGCACCGATGCGAGCCACACCAAGGCCATGAAGAAGAGCCTTGCTAAGGCCCTCTTCGAGAACGACCGCATCAAGACCACCGAGACCCGCGCTAAGGCGCTGCGTTCGGTCGTCGATCCGATCATCACCTGGGCCAAGAAGGGCGACCTGCACTCTCGTCGTCTGGCTATCGCCAAGCTCGGCGATAAGCAGCTCGTTGCCGAGATCTTCGACAAGGCTGCTCAGGGCATGTGGCAGGACCGCAACGGCGGTTACACCCGCATCATGAAGCTCGGTAATCGTAAGGGCGATAACGCTCCCATCGTTATCATGGAGCTCGTCACCGAGCCTTGCACGCCTAAGGCCAAGAAGGCTGCTCCGGCCCCCAAGAAGGCCGCTGCTCCCAAGAAGGTCGAGGCTGTCGAGGAGACTGCTGCCGAGGAGACCGCTGAGTAGACATTCCGTCTGCATAGGCTATATTCGAGGGGTACGTTCGCGTACCCCTCTTTTTTTGTCGCGATACCGTTGCTTGTTTGTTGGGAGCGCCCATGACCGCGCCGTTTGATTTCAATTCGATTTCCGAGCTTGACGCTACACTCGTATTTCGCGTGGCCTATGATGGCTCGTCGTATAGCGGATTTGCCGAGCAGCCGGGACAGACGACGGTTGCGGGTGAGCTACGTCGAGCCATCGAGACGCTGCTTCGCCGTCCGGTCAATCTGACGTGCGCTGGGCGTACCGATGCCGGCGTGCATGCCGTGGCCCAGTACATCAGCGTGCCCGTAACGGACGCTGAGCTCGCTTGTACGCGCCGTAGGTGGCTGCGGGCTATGGATGCCCTGCTGCCCAAAGATATCGCCATTAACGAGGTCTACAAGGCCCGTAAAGGCTTTTCTGCGCGTTTTGACGCGCGTTCCCGTACGTATACATACCGCATTGCTGATCGAGATGCGCGCCCTGTGCTGTCCCGCGGTGCCGTGTGGTGGCATCGCTATCCCTTGGATGTTGAGGCTATGTCTGCTGCCTGCCCCGCACTGCTGGGCGAGCAGGACTTTAAAAGCTTTTGCAAGGTCGCTTCGGCCGTTGGCAAGCCCACGCATCGCTGCGTGATGCGTGCCGAATTTGGCCATGAGGTTGCGTTTGGCGAGGACATCCTGACGTTCACCATCGAGGGCAATGCGTTTCTGCATTCGATGGTCCGTACGATCGTGGGCACGCTTGTCGAGATTGGCATGCATCGCCGTGAACCCGAGTGGATGCGCGAGGTTATCGATGCTTGCGACCGCACCGCTGCGGGCCCCACGGCTCCTGCCTGCGGCCTTACGTTTATGGGCGTGGATTACGATCCCGCCGAGCTTGTCGTGCTCGACTAGGGTAGGGCTCGACGTGTCGTGCGTCGACACCTGTCATCTGTGGGCTGCGCGTGTGCAACATCTGTTCTTGGCGTGCAATGCAACCGGTGTCTCATTGCTTTTATTGCCGGGGTGTACCATGAACCACGGTTTGATTCATTGCTGTCGAGAGGACGGATAATTTGGTTCGACGTGGCTCGCATCCGCGACTTTCGGTGATCCTTGTGGTAGAAGGTTCGCCCAGCTATGCGATGCGTGCGCTCGAGAGTATCCAGAACCAAGACCTCTACGATTTGCAGATTGTCGTTGTCTGTCGCGATACTGCGCCCGGTGTGCGCCACTCGCTTCAAGTTGCTGCCGACAGGGACATCCATATTGATTTGATTGACGTCGAGGACGCGACGCGCGGCGCGTGTCTTCGTGCCGGTTTTGCTGCCTCGCGCGGCTCTCAAATCATCGCCATGAACGCCGATGAGTGGTTTGCTCCGCAATCCCTTTCCAAGATGGTCGATATCGCGTGCGATACTGCGGCAGACATAGTGTTCCCCACGGTGTCGCTCGACCGCTATGATGCACATCGAGAGCGCCATTCGCGCGTCTTGGATGCTACTCATATTTCCATTGATAGCAAATCTTCGATGGTGGCCGGGCTGCCTCAGTTGATTTTAGGCGGCCTAGTCGTTCAGACCTCTGGCGTGATGTATAGTCGTCCGCTGTTTGAGGCATGCCTGTCGCACGGCAAGACGTACCGTACGGTTGAGTTTATGGTGTGCGCGCTCTCGCAGGCGCAGCGCGTCTCCGGATGCGGCGACGCTTGTTTCCACACGGTAGCGCCTAAGCTTACAGACGCCTTTGATCCCACCATGTATGCCAAGGTATCCGATGACACCCGAGCGCTCGACGAGCTTGCGGACTCACTCTCGGAAGCAGATAGCGGTGGTCGGCTCAAGCTGGCAAGCCAAAAGTTCTACTTTGCCGGACTGGTCGCCTGCATCGAGAATTTGTGTCTGAGCCCGCATGGGGTGTCGTCAATCGAGCGTTCCGCCCGCATGCGTGATATGCTCGAGGCGCCTCGAACCCGTCAGATGGTCGCCGCGCTCAAGGACAACCATCGGGGACTCGGTCTGTTGTTTGGGCCGATCGCCAGCGCTAAGCCCGCGCGCTGCGTGATGTGTACGCATCTGGCAGCTTTTCTTAACCGGACGGGCGCAAAACCCGCCTAAACGGCTCATTACGAAACAAACTTGCATAGAATTGTTTCGAAATGCGTTCTTATACACAAAAGCCTTCAAATAGCGCTAAACTATTCAAACACTGATTGATTGTCTCCGCCATCTTTTGGAGTGAGGGTTTGTATGGCTAAAAAACGCAATGGGCGCCAGGATGCCATTAGAGATATTGTGCGCAATAAGGATGTCCGCACGCAGCGCGTGCTGGTCGATGAGCTCCGTGCTATGGGCTTTGATTGCACGCAGGCGACTGTCTCTCGCGATATTGCCGACATGGGGCTGCGTAAGCTCCCTGAGGGCATCTATGTTCTGGCAGAGGACTTGCACCTGCAGCGTATGGTTTCCGAGCTCGTAACGGGCGTTCTGCGTACCGATAATCTGGTTATGATCAAGGCTCAGCCTGGCACGGCTTCCGGCATCGCCGCCGCCGTTGATGCGGCAGAGTTGCCCGATGTGCTTGGCTCGCTTGCCGGCAACGATACGATTTTGGTTATTGCCCAGACGGCCGAGGACGGCGAGCGTCTCGAGGCGCTGATCAATAAGCTGAGCAATTCTCGCAAGTAGGCGTGCGGGTCGTGCGCTCGGCATTGTGTGCGCTGACATAGTGGCTTGTAAGGGGTATCGACGTTGGTCGGTACCCCTTTTTGTTTGCCGGTATAAAGACCGCCCACCAGGTCGCTTCAAACTAAAAGGCCCCGAGCAGTTCAATAAGCTGCTCGGGGCCTTGTTGGCTTTAGTCGCGTACTTCTTAGCCGACCGTATCGTCAGGCGTGGGCGAGGGGTCGGGAGTGGGCGTAGGCGTAGGCGTGCCGCCATCGTCGCCGGTCGAACCACCAGTGGAGCCGCCCGTCGAGCCACCGGTCGTACCGGTGCCGCCGGTGGTGTCGCCGCCCGTGGTCTCGGTGGTCGTGGTCGTCGTGGTAGTCGTTGTGGTAGTTTCCTCTTCCTCTTCGTCCTTGTCCTTGTCCTTGTCGTCGTTCTCCGACTTCTTGGTGTTGTTGGTGCCGTAGAACTTCCAGACGCTGTTGTTCTTGTAGGTGGGCGCCGTTCCGGTCGCAAACTCCTCGCGCTCGGTACCGGTCAGAACGGTGTTCATAAACCGCTTAAAGACAGGCAGGTTGGTGCTGTCGCCCAGCAGGTCCGTGCCGTACTTTTGGATGGGGATCTCGCCCGCGGAATAGCCGGTCCACAGGGCGCACGCCAGCTGCGGGGTATAGCCGCAGAACCACAGGTTGGTGGTGTTGTCGGTGGTGCCCGTCTTGCCGGCATAGGGCTGGTTGACACTCAGGGCGCCGGCAGCACCCGTACCGCTGCCCTTCATGACGCCGGACAGAACATCGGTGACCGCGGCGGCCTCGCCCTCGGTAAGCACCTGTGAGGGATTGTCGGTGTGCTGGTACAGCACCGAACCGGTACGAGAGTCAATCTCGGTGATGGCGATCGGCTGGCGATAGTAGCCGCCGTTGGCAAACGTCGCGTAGGCGGCGGCCATCTCGAGCGGCGAGATCGAGCCGGTGCCGAGGGTCATGACGGGAACGTCCTCGATGTTGTCCTTGGCGGGGTCGATGCCGAGCTTTTTGACGAGCGAGATGATCTTGCTGTTGCCGACGGCTTCCGCCACCTGGATGTAGCCGGTGTTGGAGGAGTATGCCGTTGCCTGCTTAAGCGTGATGTTGCCATAGCTCTGGTTGGCGTAATTTTGGACCTCGGTCGTGGTGCCCTTGGCCTTGAGCGGCGAGTTGCAGTTGAGGGTGACGTTGGGGTTCATGCCGTTTTGGATGGCAGTTGCCAGCGTAAAGGCCTTAAAGGTGGAGCCGACGGGACGCTTGGCCGTGGCATGGTTTACGTGGTTCTCGTCAGCGTTGTAGTCGTAGCCGCCCACCATGCACTTGATGTAGCCGGTCTTGGGGTCGACGACGACCATGCCCATGTCCAGGCCGTCGAGCGAGAGCGTGTCGAGCTGCTCCCGGACGGCATTCTCTGCCACCTGCTGCATCGTGGGGTCGATGGTGGTCTTGACGGTCAGGCCGCCCTTAAAGAGCACGTCGGTCGAGAACTCCTGCTCCAGCAGCTGCTTGACGTAGGAGACAAAGTAGGGCTGCGAGTAAACGTCGACGCCGCTGCCCGAGATTTCGGTCACGTTGAGGGTGATGGGCTCGGCCTGTGCGACATCGTGCTCCTCTTGGGTGATGTGGCCCAGGCGCAGCATGTTGTCGAGAACCTTGTTGCGGCGAGACAGTGCCAGATCGGGATTGACCGTGGGGTCGTACTGCGAGGGCGAGTTGGGAAGGCCGATGAGTAGCGCGGCCTCGCTCAGGGTGAGGTCGGCGGCGCTCTTGGATAGGTAGGTCTCGGCTGCGGCCTCGATGCCGTAGGCGCCGTGGCCGTAATAGATGGTGTTGAGGTACATCATGAGGATCTCGTCTTTGGAGTACATGTCCTCCATCTTGATGGCGATGTAGGCCTCGCGCACCTTACGCTCAATGGTCGAGTCGAATTGCTCCTCCTGCAGGATGGTGTTGCGCACAAGCTGCTGGGTGATCGTCGAGGCGCCTTCGTGTCCGCCGCCGAGGGTTGCCACCGCAGCACGCGCGATACCCCACAGGTCGATACCGCCGTGCTCGTAGAAGCGCTCGTCCTCGACGTCAACGGTGCCCTGCAGCACGTAGGGGGAGACCTCGTCCTTGGTGATGGACTTGCGGTTTTGCGTGTAGAAGCTCGCGATCTTGTTGCCGTTGCAGTCGACGATCTCGGTGGGCTCGCTCACCAGATACGCGTTGGCGTCGGTGTAGTCGGGCAGATCGGACAGCCAGCGGTTGACGTTGCCGACCATGCCGATGCCAAATGCCACGCCCGCAATCAGCAGAAAGCCCAAAAACGAGAGCAGGATTATGGGCAGAGCATGCGTCTTTGAACGGCTGCGTCCCTGTCGTTGGCGAGGACCCATATATTGACCTCCAGGTATGTCGTGCCAGACGGTGGATGTGCCGTCGGGGCAGGATGGACATAAGTTATTACACGATAAACCAAACGGGGCGCGCGAGGCCTCGTGTATGCTGGAAGACGGCATTTTTCAGAGTGAATGCATACCTTGGTAAGGAGTTTGTCGATGGCGATTCGGACGATGGGGCCGAGCGGACAATACGAGACTGGATTGGATGCTGCCGGTGCGGCGCTGCCCGAGCTGCTGGCGCCGGCGGGCGGACTCGACCAGATGCTTGCGGCCATCGCCGCGGGTGCCGATGCCATCTATGCGGGGTTGGGCGGCTTTAACGCCCGTGTGAGCGCCCATGGCTTTACGGATAACGAGTTTGCGCGCGGCTGCGCCGTGGCGCATGCCCATGGCGTGCGTGTGTACGTAACGCTCAACGTGTTCGTGTTTGACGATGAGTTGTCCGACGCGGTGGCGTTGGGAGCTCATGCACTGGAGCTGGGCGCCGATGCTCTGATTGTCGCCGATGCCGGGTTGGCCTGCGCGCTGCGCGCGGCGATTCCCGGGGTCGAGATTCACCTGTCCACGCAAGCGGGCGCTCATAGCGAGGGTGCCGTGCGGCTTGCCGCCGATGAGCTGGGGGTCGAGCGCGTGACGACGGCACGCGAGCTGACGGTCGACGAGATTGCGGCGCTCTGTGCCACGGGCGTGCCCATCGAGGTATTCTGCCACGGTGCGATTTGCATCGGCTATTCGGGGGCGTGCGAGTTCTCGGCCTTGCGGCGTGGGCGCTCGGCGATGCGCGGCGACTGCACGCAGCCGTGCCGTCTGGCGTACGACCTAGTGGACGAGGCGGGGCAGAGTGTTGTTGCCGTCGAGGGAGACCGCCTGCTTTGTCCGCGTGACTATCTGGGTATCGCGCACCTGCCCGAGCTTGTTGCCGCCGGCGTGGCATCGCTCAAGATCGAGGGACGCATGAAGAATCCCGATTACGTATTCAACGTGGTGAGGGTGTGGCGTCGGGCACTCGATATGCTGTGCGACGGCGCGTGGGACTCCGGTGCCGTGGAAGAGCTTGAACGCGAGCTGGGAAGGTCGTTTAACCGTGGGTTTACCGATGCTTACCTGCGGGGTCGTTCGGGTGCCGAGCTCATGAGCTTTGAGCGCGCGATCAACCAGGGCGTGCGCGTGGGCCACTTGGTGGCGGTGGGTCACGAAGAGGTGACGGTTGAGCTTGATGCCGCCGTGGCGGCGGGCGATACGCTCGAAATCCGATTTTACCCGGGTGCCGACGCGCGTCCCGATGTGCCCAAGCGCTGGCCACAGGTGCCTTGCCCCGTGGATGCCGCTGCGGGGGAGCGCATCGTCGTGCATTGCAAACGTAAGGTGGACGCGGGCTGCGAGGTCTATCTGATTCGCAGCGCCGGCGTGTTGGATCAGACGGCGGCGGTGTTGGAGCGCATGCGGGCCGAGGCGGATGCGATTGCGCCCGTTGCGCGTGCCGTTGAGGTGCTGCCCTTTGAGGGCGCTGCGGTGGATGGCGGTGCGTCGACGGAGTTGGCGGGGTCGGCGGGGCCGGCAAAGCGCGAGGATTTTGCTCGTATGGTCTTTGCCTGGGAGCTGATGGATGTGGGTCCGCGCGATGAGCGAGATCTGTCCGATACAACGGTGGTGCTCGACGAAGTGTGCCGCGCGGGCGACGCCGAGCGGACTCGGGCGCTTATGCAGCGTGCCGGGCGCGTCGTCTGCCGCAATCTGGGACAAGTGGCGATGGCCCGCGAGCTGGGCACAACGTTTGACGTGGCGGCGCCGGTGTTCTGTGCCAATCGGGCCACGCTTACCTGGCTGCGCGGACTCGGTGCGGGGCGGGTGTGCTTGTCGGCCGAGTTGCTCGGCAATGATGCGGAGCGTGTTGCCGAACTTGCCGCTTGCCCCGGTGTCTTGGGGCCTGTCGATGCCGACCGTCCCGAGCTCATGGTGTGCGAGCACTGCTTGCTGACTGCCGAGGGCGCCTGCGCCACGGATGCAACGGGGCAGGTCCGTTGCCGTGACTGCTCGCGCCGTCAGCAGGCGCGCTTTTTGGTCGAACGTGACGGCACGCGTTTGCCGGTCGTTATCGACGCGTGCGGCAGGACGAGGATTTTCCTGTCGTAGGTGCCGCGTCGCGCTGTTTTGGTTATTATTAGTGGGTTTATGAACTTCCAGCACCGCCGTATCCGGTGAGGGTGCTATAGCAAAAGGAGGATACCCAATGCTGTCTGTTGACGAGCAAATGCGTATCATCACCTCGGGTGCAGCGCAGATCGTCCCCGAGGCCGACCTTCGCAAGAAGCTTGAGAAGGGCGAGCCCCTCAACATCAAGCTCGGCGTCGATCCCACCAGCCCCGACCTGCACCTGGGCCATGCCGTGCCCCTGCGCAAGATGCGTCAGTTCCAGGACCTGGGCCACAACGTCACCCTTATCATCGGCAACGGCACTGCGCTGATCGGCGACCCCTCGGGCAAGAACTCCACCCGGCCGCAGCTTTCGCAGGAGCAGATCGAGGCCAACGCCGAGACCTACGTGAGCCAGGCCATGAAGATCCTGGACCCCGAGAAGACCACCATCGTGCACAACGGCGACTGGATCCTTTCGATGGACCTGGCCGGCCTGCTGCAGGTGTGCTCCAAGTTCACCGTCGCCCGCATCCTCGAGCGCGACGACTTTACCAAGCGCTACCAGTCCCAGACGCCGATTGCCCTGCACGAGTTCCTGTACCCTGTGATGCAGGCCTTCGACTCCGTGCAGATCAAGGCCGACGTCGAGATGGGCGGCACCGACCAGCTCTTTAACCTGCTCGCCGGCCGCGAGCTCATGGAGAAGATGGGCATGGAACCGCAGATCGCGCTCACCATGCCGCTGCTCGAGGGCACCGACGGCGTCCGTAAGATGTCCAAGTCCTACGGTAACTACATCGGCCTGACCGATGCTCCCAAGGATATGTTCGGCAAGACCATGTCCATCCCCGACGAGATGATCGGCAAGTACTATCGTCTGGCCAGCTCGCTCGCCCCGGCCGAGGTCGACAAGATCGACGCCGCCTTGGCCGATGGTTCTGCCGACCCCTACGAGCTCAAGCGCGCATTGGGCCGCGACCTGTGCGACACCTACCACGGCGCCGGCGCCGGCGACGAGGCACAGGCCGAGTTCGACCGTGTGTTCAAGGAGGGCCAGCTTGCCGACTTCCCCGAGAAGCACGTTGAACTGACCGTCAACGACGAGGGCCAGATTTACCTCGCCGGCCTGCTCAAGGACCTGGGCCTTTCGGCCAGCGCCGGTCAGGCCCGCCGCGACATCGACGGCGGCGGCGTCAAGGTCAACGGCAAGGCTGTGGCTCCCAAGAGCTACAACATCGATCCGAGCGCCCTCAAACTGGGCGACACCCTCTCCGTGGGCAAGCGCAAGGGCTTCAAGCTGGTTTAGTTACGCGGTTTTACCAAACCGCGTAACCGGTTGACGCTGCAAACCCGCCAGAGCGGCAATCTGTCTTTCAACTTCGGCGGCATGACCAGAAGGTCAATGCCGCCTCGTTTCAAGGCACCTTGCTCGCTCTGGCGGGTTTTCGCTGTCGTTGCCAAGACATCGGCGCTTCCGTTGTTGTAAGTGGCAGTTAGGTGCACTCATTGGGGACAGACTTAAATGAGTGCCCACAGAATGAGAGTGGATAATCTTCCGTTTTTGGCCTGCTTGGGGGTTCAAAGTGGGAGATTATCCACTCTCATCATTTTGCGGCACTTGGGGACGTTCCTTTTGTGTCGGCACTTTGGGACACTCCTTGTCATTGGTACAAAGCAACCTGTCCCCATTGCGCCAAGCGGCGTGTGCCGTTAAGCGGAGGGGGTGTATTCCCGACCCATCGTTTGGGCATACAATGGCTATTGTCTTGCTGCGGTGAAGGCCTGTCCGCTCCGCAGCTGTTTTCTACGGTTAAAGGAGAATGTATGTCCGTTGAGGTCATGAGGTCTGTGATCGAGGCCGCCGAGGGCCGCGTGCCCGTCGACACGCTGTTTACCAATGCGCAGATCGTCGACGTGTATGGCCAGCGTGTGGCGCCCGGTAGCGTTGCCGTCAAGGACGGTGTGATCGTCGGCGTGCTCTACGATGGCCGCGACGATGCCGCTGGCACCTACGAGGCAACTGAGGTCGTCGACTGCCAGGGTCGCTATCTCGCTCCCGGTTTTATTGACGGGCATCTGCACATTGAGTCCTCGAACATCCGTCCCGCCGAGTATGCTCGCATGGCCGCGACGCGCGGTACTACCACCGCCATTGCCGACAGCCACGAGATTGCCAATGTTGCCGGTCTCGACGGCCTGCGCTTTATGATCGAGGATGGTCGTCGTGCGCCCATCTCCATCAAGTACATGATGCCTTCGTGCGTGCCCGCACTGCCCGACGAGCAAGCGGGCGCTGTGATTACCGCCGCTGACATGCAGGCGTTTTTTGCCGAGCATCCGGGCGATGTCTTTGGTCTGGGCGAAATGATGAACCTGCCGGGCGTCTTTATGGCCGACCCCGAGACCTGTGCCCGCATCGATGCTGCCAACCAGACGCCGTCCAAGCAGGTTGACGGCCACGCGCCGCTCGTTGCCGGTATGGACCTCAACGCCTATGCCGCAGCGGGCATTATCGCCGACCACGAGTCGACGATTCCCGAGGAGGCGCTCGACAAGCTGTCCCGCGGCATGTATGTGATGCTGCGTGAGGGCACGTGCAGCCACGACCTGGCCAATTTGTCTCCGATGCTGCTGGAGAACCCTGCCCGCGCCCGCCGCTGCTGCTTTGCGACCGACGACCGCGCTCCCTCCGATGCTCTTTCGACCGGCATGATCGACAATGCCTGCCGCGTGGCCATCGAGGCCGGCATCGACCCGGTGGTCGCCATCTCCATGGCGTCCCTTTCCACGGCTGAGGCATTTGGCCTGGACCACGGCTGTCGCGACCCGCATGAGCTCCGTGGCGCGATCGCCCCGGGCAAACGCGCCGACCTGCTGTTGCTCGATGACCTGACGTTTGCCAAGGCTCCGCATCGCGTATATGCCGCCGGTGCTCTGGTGGCGCAGGACGGCACCTTTGTGGGCGAGATCGCACCCGAGATGGCCGAGGTTGCGGCCCTTGCCGATGAGCTGCGCGCCTCCGTTAAGCTGCCGAAGCTTTCGCTCGACGTGTTTGACTATGCCTTTAAGCCGGGCGAGGCCGTGATTGACGTGGTGCCGGGTAAGGCCATCACGGGCATGGCTCGCCCCGAGAGCGCCGAGGGCCTGCGCCGCATTATGCTGATCGAGCGCCACGGCCGCGGCGTGTCACTGCAGGCCGAGGGCGCCGACGGTGATGGTCCTGCGGGCCTGGGTCTCGTTGGCAAGCACATTGGTCGCGGCTGGGTGCGCGGCTTTACCATCACGGGCGGTGCCATCGCCTCGACGATTGGCCACGATTCGCACAACGTGTGCGTGGTGGGCGACAACGCGGCCGACATGATGGCTGCCGTCGAGGCTGTTGGCCAGGGCGGCCACGTGCTGGTACGCGATGGCGAGGTCGTAGCGCGCATCCCGCTGGCGCTCGGTGGCCTGATGAGCGAGGGCACGGCCGAGGATGTCGCCGCGCAGCACGACGACTTTATGGTCAAGGCGCGCGCCATGGGCATCGAGCCGCCGCTCGACCCCATCATGGGCATCATCTTCCTGCCCCTGCCGGTGATCCCGACGCTCCGCATCCGCCCCGAGGGCATGTTCGACGTCACCACCTTCACCTACGCCGACTAGTCATCGGGGACGTTCTTAAACGACTAGCCGTCGGGGTGGCGTGTCGCCTGACGCCGCGACCGTGAGACCTCTGGCATGTGTGAGCTATTTGCCAGGTCCTTGTAACGTTTACGCCCGCGGAGTCTTATTTGAGCTCCCTTTGGGTACGTTGGAATCGGATACACGTTCGATTCCAACAAGCCCGAAGGGAGCTTTTCTATGTTTAAACTGATTGCATCCGATATGGATGGCACGCTGCTTGACGAAAACGGCCAGGTGCCTCCCGAGACCTACGAACTGATTCTGGCGCTACACGAGCATGGCGTGCATTTCGCCGCATCGTCAGGTCGTCGCTACGATCGCCTGTGCGAGTTTTTTGCGCCCGTTCGCGACAAGATGGACTTTGTCGCCGCTAACGGCGCCCAAGTCTACGCCGACGGTAAGATGGTAGACCGTGAGGTGTATTCCCACCTGGCGATTCGAAGGCTCGCCCAAGCCGTCAGGACGTTTCCCAATCTGCATCTTGCGCTCTTTGACCGAACCAAGTCCTTCCTGCTCGATGACGAGTGCAAGTTCGTGCGTGAGGTCGATAAGGACCTTCCCAATGCCGAGCGTATTTGGGAGCTGCCCGATCCCAGCGTAAATATCATCAAAGCGAGTATCTTTTGCGACGACAGTGCGGTTATGGACAGTGCGTACGTGCTACAGCGCGAACTTGGTCAGCTCTTTACTTTTGCGCCTTCGGGCAACGCGTGGATCGATGCCATGCAGCTTGGTGTGTCGAAGGCCTCGGGTATCGCGCAGCTCGCGGAGCATTACGGCATTGGGCGCGACGAGGTCATGGCGTTTGGCGACTCGATGAACGACTACGAGATCATTCGCTTTGTCGGCACGGGCTGCGCGATGGAAAACGCGCGCCCCGCGCTTAAGGCGGTGGCCGATCGCGTGGTGGGTTGCAACCGCGACCACGCCGTCCAGCAGGAGCTCCGTCGCGTGCTGGAGAGTCTCTCCTAATCCGGCAGATGGGGACGTTCCTTTTCTGCCGACAGTGGGGGGACAGTCCTTGCAGCTTTTTGCGAAGAGTGTCCCCAGTGACTAGTCGTTTAAGAACGTCCCCAATGGCTGACCAATGACTAGGCGAGGGCGGCCATGATGGTGTGGGCGACGCCGTCGTGGTCGTTGTCGTATCCGGTGACGGCGTCGGCGGCCTCGCGGTCTTCGGGCTCGGCGTTGATCATGGCCATGCCGTGGCCCGCTGCCTGCAGCATGGGGATGTCGTTGATGTTGTCGCCGAACGCCCAGGCGTCGGCGAGACGCTCGCCCAGGTGCTCGCATAGCCACGTGAGGGCCGTTCCCTTGGTGGCGCCCTCACCCATGACCTCGATATTCATGGCGTAAGAACGCGTGACCTCAATGCCTCCGAGCGTGTCGAGCTCAGCCGCGATGGCGTCGCGATCGGCCGGGTCGTGCCAGTACATGGCGATGCGTTCGAGCGTCTCGACCCCGTCGATCTTGCTGTCGATATCCATGTCGATCGGTGTTCGTGTGCGCTTGAGCGAAGCCGCGATGTGGGGGTCGCCGCCGCAGAATTCGTCCAGGCGCGTGTAGAGCGAGCGGGGGAGGAAGCACTGCCCATCCGCGAAGATATCGAAGGTCACATCGTGGCCGGCGGCGATGCGATGGACGCGATGAGCAATGCCGCGATCGAGCGGACGGCTCAAAATGCGCGTGGCGCGCGAGGCATCGTTGGGCACATCGTCGTCGAGCTGCCAGACGCTGGCGCCATTGGCGCAGACGGCATAGTGCACGGAGGGATGGGCGAGGATGGGCTCAAAGATGCCCGACAGCGGACGTCCCGTGCAGGGCACAAATTCAATTCCGCGTCGAGCGAGTTCGTCGAGCATCGACCAGGTGGCATCGCTCATTTGCTTATCGCTCGTCAGCAGCGTTCCGTCCATATCGGAAAACACAATCATTTGATACAGCCCTTTCTGCTGGCATAAAAAGCGTGGCCGAGGGCGGCGATGCCCTGGCCACGCTCGAGTTCTATAACGGTTCGCGTCCTAGCGGTCGGCGAGCGGCTTGTACGCTAGCGGCTCGATCACCGGACGATAGGCCGGGCGAATAATACGGTGCGCGCAGAAGAGCTCTTCCATGCGGTGCGCCGACCAGCCCGCCATGCGGGCGACGGCGAACAGCGGCGTAAAGAGCGTCTCGGGCACGCCGAGCATCTTGTAGATAAAGCCCGTGTACAGGTCAATATTGGCGCAGATGGGCTTGGTCATGCCATGGTCGCGCATGACTTGGGGCGCCAGGCGCTCGATGCGCTCGATGAGTGCGAACTCTTCGCCCAAGTCCTTCTTGGCTGCCAGTGAGCGCGCGTAACGGCGGCAGACCTCGGCGCGCGGGTCGCTGAGCGTATAGACGGCGTGGCCCATGCCGTAGATGAGGCCGGTGCCGTCGAAGGCCTGCTTGTCGAGGATCTTGCCCAGGTAGGCCGCGACCTCGTCCTCGTCCTCCCAGTTGGAAACATGCGCGCGGATGTCCTCGTGCATAGACACGACCTTGGCATTGGCACCGCCGTGGCGCGGGCCCTTGAGCGAGCCGATAGCCGCGGCGTAGGCGGAATACGGGTCGGTGGCCGAAGACGACAGCACACGGCAAGCGAAGGTGGAGTTGTTGCCGCCGCCGTGCTCGGCATGCAGCATGAGCATCACGTCGAGCAGCATCGCCTCACCGCGGGTGAACGCCATGCCGCCGCGCAGGACCTGCAGAATGGTCTCGGCGGTGGAGAGGCCGGGCGTGGGGTGCGGCACGTGAACCTCGGAGCCGCGAAGCTTGGCAATCGAGGCCATGTGGGCGAAGGCGGCGATGCGCGGGAGACGTGCGAGCATGGAAATGGCGACGTCGATTTCGTGCTCGGGCGTGATCACGTCTGGTTCGGCATCGAAGGCGTAGAGCAGCAGCACGGCGCGCTGGAGCACGTTCATGATGCTCGACGACACCGTGGTCATAGGGAACTCTTTGACGTACTCGTCGCTCAGATGTCTAAAGGCGCCCAGGCGCTCGCAAAAGCCGTCGAGCTCTTCCTTGTTGGGCAGCGAACCCGTGATAAGCAGATAGGCGACTTCCTCGTAGCCGTAGCGATTCTCGGCCTGGGCATTGTTGACCAGATCCTCGATGCTGTAGCCGCGAAGCGTGAGCTTGCCCTGATCGGGTACGACCTTTCCGTCGACCTTGTTGTAGCCGTGCACATCCGAGATGCGAGTGAGGCCCGCGACCACGCCCGAGCCGTCGGCATTGCGCAGGCCGCGCTTGACATTGTGCTCAACAAATAGGCCCTCGTCATAAGGGTCGGTCGGCAGGCCGTGGTAGAGGCTTTCGCTCTCAGGCGAAATCTGGCGGCTTGCTTCGTAATCCAGAACCAGGCGGCTCAAGTGGTCATCGAAGCGGTAATAGATTTTCTTGGCGTCGTAGGCCATGCGCGCTCCTCTCCGGGCCGCATCGGGGTGACTTGCATGGGCATGCGCGCGTCAGGCTATCCCCAGCGGCTTGCTCGCTACAGGCGGTACATAAAGTTGAAGACGTCCTCGCGCTGGATGGACACGTTGACGCCCGAAAGCTCGCCGGCCTCGGCCAGCGCCTTCTGCAGCTCGGCGAAGTCGAGCTTGGACTCGGCGGTATCGGCCAGCATGGTCATGGTGAAGATGTCCTCGATAATGGATTGCGTGATGTCGCGGATGTCGACGTTGGCCTCGCCTAGGACACGGGTGACGCCGGCGACGATGCCGGGGCGGTTCTTGCCAAGGACGGTGATGACGATACGGGAGGACGAGATCTCGGCCATGGGAAACCCTTTCGCGTGATTGCGGCGCGCGCGGGGCGCTCCGCTACGGTACAGTGTTCATCATTGTACCTGTCTGGCGCAAAAAAGGCGCGCTCGCTGCGGCGTTACATGCCTGCAACATGAGCGTAAGGGGGAAGGCCGCACGGGGAAGAGCCGTCTGGCGCGTGTCCGGCTCGTGTTGGGTTGATTTCCGATCTCAGCCGAACACATTGAGCGGACAGACCGTTCCCGCAGTCAGCCGAACGCCTCCGACGGCTGATTCCGAACTGGAAGCGGAGGGCATCCCCGCCCTTCGGTAGGGGATACCGCTCCGCGGCGCATGCCGCGGGCGGCGCCCCTATCGGACCACCGTGACCTCAGTTGGGATGGGCCCAGCACTGCCGCGTACTCGGTGAGCTAGAGCCAACTGTTCGTCTTCACGTCGCGTATAGCGATATTTCGGTCGTCCGGCTCGGTGATGCCGTAGCCGAACGCCTGGAGCGTCTCGATGGACTCCTGGATCCTCTGTTGGAACATGGGACCCGGATCGACCCTCGGCCCGAGGTGCCCGCGCCAAAGGCACGGCGTGGCGCGCAGCATGTTATGGATTTTGGAGATGGGCTCGATGTCGGCGTAGACGTTGAGCGTCGCCATGGCGTCCTTGTGGCCGAGGATCGATTGGAGCGCCTTGATATCGCCGCCTTGGCGGATCCACTGCGTTGCGAACGTGTGGCGAAGGCCGTGGAACGTGATCAGCTCGTCGTTGGTGCCCATGAGGCCGTTGGTCTCCGAGAATGTCTTGAACGCCCTGCGGATATAGCTTGTCGTCGCGAAGGTCGCGCCCGGCTCCGACAGGATGTAGCAGTCCCCGATCTCGACCGCCCCGGTAAGGCCGCGCAAGCGCAGCTTTCCGCAGTCGATCTCGTGGGTCTCCTTCAGGAAGGGGAGTAGGCCGACCGGGTCGATGGGGATACCCCTGGCGTCATGGGTCTTGGTGTCCTTGATGAACGAACCCATTCCCTTCGCGTACGCCACCGAGTGTCTGATCGAGATCAGGCCCGTCTCGAAATCCACATCGCACCACCGAAGGCCGCAGACCTCGCCGATTCGCATCCCCGTGTGCAGGGCGAGTACGACCGCCCTCTAATCCTCGGCGGACCAATCGAGTCCGAACTCCTTTCGGGCATCCTCTTCGCTCATGACTTCGAGAAGGTCTCCGGGTTGGCAACGAAGGGCGAGGCATAGCTGCTCGAGTGTGTTGAAGCGAATGCCGCGAATATGCCCTTTTTTAATACGGGACAGGTTCACGGGCGTGGTTCCAATCCTTTCGGCAAGTTCGTTCGAGGAAATCTTTCGCTCGGCCATGATCTTGTCGAGGCGAACAATTACGGGCATGGCGTTTCCTTACGCAATCTCGTCGGAGTCGAGGTACAGCTCTCGGGCGTACAAGAAGAGCTGGGAAAGCATGAACAGGACGATGCCGAGAACCAGAGAGGTCCAATCGAATGATGAAGCGATCTCTTGGGCGCCGACGGCCCCCTCGCCGCCAAACATCGAAACGGAGGTTTTGAGTGAGCCGGCGTAGAGGCTGGTGGCAGCTTGAACAACGAAGAGAATGCCGAGCACCTTCAAGCATGTCGCAGACCCTTTCTTGAAGGGGTCTGCGCTCTTGATCGTCCACACGAGAACGGCGCTGAGGATGGTCGTAGCGATACCGATGACGGCAGGGACCAATGTCGAGATCGCAAGGGCTGGATACGCGGGGGAGTCTGCAATTACAGGGTTGTCGAGCACTTCGATTGCTGGCTTTAAGGAGAACGCCACTTGTGCGATGGCGGTGGCGCAAAGGGTCGCAGAGGCTATCGCACATGCGATGCGGAAGGAATGAAGCCGGGGAGTGCGATTGTCGGAACTCATAATAACCTCCGAAGTATTTAAAAAACTCAGGTTACTTTTTAACAGTTTATGTTAAATTGACTTTGCCGGCAAGTAATCACAGCATGCTGCAACCGAAACCCCTCTAGATTGGAGAGGATTATGTTCAGTACTGTTAAGTCGTGTAAGCTCTTGGTTTTCCTCGGCCTCGCTCTTTGTCTGTTGCTGCCGGGAGCCCCCGCTTTTGCGGATACCCCGATGCCTCCTTCCCAGGAGAGCAGCCAGTGTGCCCTCGTTGAGCCCCTCGGGTATACGGACGACGTCGTCGATACCTACTGGAGCTACAGCTGTCCTCGCGGCGTAAGCGGGCACAGCATCTCGATGTTCAACATCTCTTACAAGACGATCTCCTACCGAAATGGCTATCGCCGATCCGCGCATCATAGGGAATCCCGCCTCGCTGCAATGTGCTCCTGTGGTGTTCTTGGCACAACTGATAAATGGCAATTTGTCTATAGCACCTACTAGATGCGAGGAAGGGCCGAGCATTTTGTTCGGCCCCTCTGTTCCGACTGGATGAGGTTAAGGTTGGCGATGAATATGCTCAAAATCTCGAAGGCGATCTTTAGGTCGCTTCTCTCCTCCAGGTCGCTCTGTGTTGTCGTTGTTGCGTTGATGGTTCTTTGTGCTCTGCCCGTCTTCAGGAGCGCGGCTGGCATCGACGGACGGGTCGAATACCTCGAGTCGGGAATAACCCGTGTTGAGCAGGAATTGTCAGCATCCTATGCGGATGCGCTTGTGAATGCGGGGGAGGACGGTGTCTATACCTCTTCATCAAGCATGCCCGCGCTTCTGTACCCTCTTGCCGCGGGACGTCTTATCTTGGCACCGCTCTCTCCCCTACTTCCGTTTCTGCAGATATCGGATGGAGAGTACACCTATTATGACGGATCGAAGGAGTACTTGCTATGGGTCGCAACGGCCGTTGCCGTCTCGTTCCTTGCCGCGCGTCTTAACAAACGTGAAAAGCTCATCATCCAGGCACCGATGGGCGAGCTGGGTAGACTTGTTGCATCGAGCGTATGGGCGAGTGTTTTTGCAATGCTTGCCGTCCTCGCCATCAATCTTCCAGGGATAATCGCCGCGCTTGTGAAGAATGGCCCGGGCTCGCCGTTCTATCCGATAGGCTACATTCAATATGCGACTCCGGTTATCAAACCGGCTTGGCTGGTGTTCGCGCAGACGGCCATCTTGCAATTCTTGGTGGCAGCGTTCATCTCGCTTGTCGTTCACCTTGCCGTGAAGATTGCCAATAACCCTACGCTTGGAATCGTGTTCGTATGTGCCCTGATGGGGGTGACGATGGTTCCCGGGTATTACGGAAGATCCATCGCTTTACGTGAGTTCGCCCTGTTGAATCCCCTTACGTATGCGAACACTGAGTTGACCGTCGGCGCCTATAGCCCGTACCCGACAACGCAGATAGTGAATCTGCCTGGACTTTGCTTCGAGCGTGGCGCGATTGCCCTCGTATGCGCAATCGGGATCGAGGTGCTGGCAATTAGCCTGCTTTGCGTTGCTGGAAAGAGCGGCTGCGCGTGCCCGATATCCCCGATTTGTCTTGAGAGAGGTTCCTTCACTGCATCGAGAACGGCAACTCGTTCGAGCGCTTGTGCCTCCGCCGTTGCATACGTAAGAACGATGGGGAAACTGCTCCTGCGTTCTCCTACCCTCGCCGTATGCGCGATTGCAATGTCGACGACGATGCTGGCCCCGGCTCTGATCGAGATGTTTCCTGACGCTGATAACGTTTCCGCTGTTCGGTATAGGGATGGGGAGCTCCGTTCAATAGATCGGTATCTAGAGCGGAACGCTGCGAATATGGACGTCGAGGGCAAAGCGGCCCTGGAAGACATGCGGGATGCTCTTTCGGGTTTCGTGTACGCGCCTATGCCTGCGGAGGGGTTTCGAAGCCTTGCGACGTACGAGCGCGCTCGAGGTGAGCTGGGCGCGGCAGATGCGACTCTCCTGCAATCGATCGGAATCGAGCCTGAGACTCCTTCTCGTGCGGAGGCGCGCGCCCTTCTGCTTGAGTCGATCGCGAGCTTGCCGGACCCCAAGGTTTACGAGTTAAGTACGAAGATGCCCCCATTAATCCTCCTTTCGTATCTCCAGGCAGTGCTTCCCTCCTTATTTTTGCTGTTGCCCGTGGTTGTCACATCGCTCGCGTGCACCCACCTGCAGTGTCGTTCCCTTCTGGTTCTCCAGATCCCCGCAACAGCGCATGTGCGTTTTCTGACGGCTGTTGCGCTGGCTCTCCTGCTTGGCTTGGTGCTGCTTTTGGTGTCGATGGTTCCCGCTGTCGTTGTGTCCGTGATTAAGAACGGTGCGGGTGGATCGGAGTATCCCGTCGCTCTCATTCGGGCGGGAGCTTCGACAACGTCCATGGTGGGGGAGGCGGTGTTGTGCAGTATTCCGTTGCTGGTCATGGCATACGGCGTGATTTCCGTCGTCGCTGCGTTGACAGCAGCGATTAGCCGCAACCCCGTTGTCACCGGAATGGTTTGCGCGGTTCTCTTGGTGTTGGGTTCGTTGAGCGCTCATGTTGAAAGCGTGGGCATGGGCGTCGCGCTGCTGGCTCCATTCGCCTCGTTTGATCCCGCTTCCCAGGTGGGGACGATTGGGTTCCTTGGGCGAGGGACGAACGCGATGCCTTTTGGAGAGGTCGTCGGCGCATCGGGCGCTCTGCTGGTGGTCTTGGGCGCCGTATCTCCGTTGATGGTGCGCCTGAGTGTTCCAAAGATCGAAAGGGGATGATCTCGATGATTGACCTTCAAACGCTGACGATCTCTTATGGAAAGAAGGTGCTCGTAGATTCGGTGAACGCTGAGTTTGCCCCGGGTACGGTCTACGGTCTCGTCGCTCCGAACGGGCATGGAAAGACGACGTTGCTGCGTGCGATGGCAGGTTTGCCGGGTCCTCGCGTGGACGGGAGCATCGTTCTGGATGAGGTGCAGGGTACGGGTGCGAGAGAGGTCCGTTCTATGATCTTCTATGCACCTGGTGAGGGGACGCTGCTGTATCCCGGATTGCGTGCGGAAGATCACCTCAAGATGGTTTGCGATATGTGGCCGCATGCTCGCGATATCGAAGAGATAGTGGAACAAACGCAGATAGGCGAGTTCGCGAAGATGAGGATCCGCACTCTGAGCCAGGGCATGAAGCAGCAGCTTACCCTGGCGATTGCGTATGCGACGGGCGCGCGGTACCTTCTATTAGATGAGCCCATGAACGCGCTCGACCCCAGCAGGGTGGACTTGCATTCCGAGATTCTCAGGAAGCTGGCCGATTCTGGTACGTGCATCATCATGTCATCCCACATCTTGGATTCGGTCGATAGGCTGTGCGATGAGATTCTGTTTTTGAAGGATGGGAGGCTCATTAGAAGCATTCCGCAAGATGATGCTGCGCCGAAGTCTCCTGGATCCCATTTCGCAAAGCCTGCCGGACGCGCCGAGGGTGCGCTAAGCACGTATCGGCGACTCTACGAAAAGGGCGGGTAGAAATGCAAGTTAATAATCTATGTGGTCAATATAATACCGTTAAACCCGCATATCGATACCGCTCAGCCATTCGCCTCGCCCCCGTCGCACGTATCTTCATCCGGTCTGTTACTTTTAATCTAACGATTCTTTGAGGAACGTAGGTGCTTCTGAATGTACTGTCGACTTCTTCTCAAACTGATCCTAAGAGACAAGGCCGCATGGATTTGTACGCTCGTTCTCGCTGCAGCCTTTTCCGTCCCCATTGCGTTCAATTCACCCATCTACGGGCCCTTCTTTATGAAGCAGGGCATGCAGGGCTTTGTCGACGCATTCAATACGCGCGCGCCCCAGGCCAGCGGCACAGACCTATCGCCAGAGCAGCAAGCTGACGCGGAGCTTGCAAGATACGCGAACGCCGCCCTTGCCGCTCAAACCGACGCCGCCTTTCTCGATTCTGCCGAGAGCTACTACGCGCTCATGGGCGAAGGCTTCCAATCCGGGTCCATCGTGGGAGACCGAGAGGGCAATGACGCGGCGCTCGCGTATTGCCGTGCCCTGAGCAGCTCCGGCATCACGGATATCCCGGCCTCCGCAAGCGACCTGCCATTCCTTTCCTTCCTGCCTTACGCCATTGCCACGGCGCCGTCTTTCCTTCCCTTCATCCCCTTCCTTCTCTCGTCGATACTCGTGCTCGGCGCCACAAGGCCTGCGACCCTGGCGGCGAAGGCGCCCGTGCCCAAATTCCGGCGCCTTATTCAGATCGTGTTTTCGATAATCGTCGCGGGGACCGCGATGCTCCTCGCCGGCCTCGCACCCGGGGGCATTTACGCCTTGGCCCTAAACGGCTTCGGGCAAATTGGGTACCCGATCGCCTTCTTCCATGACGGCGCGCTTGCCACCACGACCGCGGGAAACGTCTTCACAGCCCTGCTTCTCGCGCTGCTTGCGGGCGGAACCTTGATATCCGTTTGCTCCGCCGTCCTATCGACCGCAACGAGGCGCGTCCTCGCGGGCCCCCTTACCTCAGCGCTGCTTGTCGCGGCCCCGGCATTCCCGTTGCTGTCCGATTCGGCGCTGGAGCATAATGCCGTGCTCGGGCTCCTGCCGCTGGCCGTGTTCTCGCCTATCGAGGCCACGGGCTACGTAGGATGCTTCCCGACAGAATTCATTGGCTCCGGTTCAGGCAGCGCATCGATGCTTGCCGTGGCCCTGGCATACGCCGCGGTCCTTCTTGCGGTCGGCGCCGTTGCGGCACGTTCGCCCAAACAGCCCGGACCCGCTAAAAAGCACCATGGGCTCGAGCTTCTGGACGCGAGCGTGGGATACGGGAGCACGACGGTACTTTCAATCGGGTCGCTTTTCCTGAGCCCGGGAACGGCGGCGGGCCTCGTTGCTCCCAACGGCTCGGGGAAAACCACCCTTCTTGAAGCGCTGTCGGGCCAATTTCCCACCCGCATCCGCTCGGGAAGCCTGGCGGCAGACGGAATCAGCCAACGTCGATCAGCCGAATTTGCAGAACTCGTCTACCTGAGCTCTTCAGGCGGCACGGATCTCTATCCCACGCTATCGGCCATCGAGCACCTTGCTTTCGTTAGGGAGGCGTGGAAATCGGCCGCCGACATCGACTCGCTCTGCAGCTCCCTCGGAATCTCCCCATATCTCGACAAGCCGACCCGTAAACTCTCGACAGGAATGAAGCAGCAGGTAAAGCTTGCCATGGCGATAGCGACCGATTGCCCGTACCTCATCCTCGATGAACCGCTGAACGGCCTCGATCCGGGAAAACGGAAAACCTCCTGCGACGCGATGCGCAGCGAGGTGGCGCGGGGACGAAGCGTGCTCATTTCAAGCCATCTGCTCGACGACCTGGCAGACCTCACCGACTCGTTCTACTTCATCGAGGCCGGCACGCTCGTGGAAAAGATCAAGTCGTCCTCGCAGACGCTCAAGCAGGAATACCTCGATACATACGAGGGAGGCGAATGACATGAAACTATTTGAACAGCTGAAGTCCAATGCGTCGCGCATGGCTGTCTACGCCATCCTCGTGGCAACGGCTTTATGCGGAATCGCGGCACCCGTCTATGCGCTCAACGGAGAGAAAGGCGATGTCGAACCCGCGTACATGGCTTCGACGGTTAAAGACCGGTACAAAGCCTTCTCTGGAGACACGTTTTACGTAGCAGAGTACGACACGACCTACCGTCAGCTTCGCTACAACAAGGGCTACGACTATCTAGGCGCAGAGGCAATCAGCTATACGTCGGGTTGGTACCGCTCCAACTATGGACACATAACCCAGTTCAAGTGTAACTACCGTGTGTACAACTAAAGCAACCGGCCGGGACGAGGGGTGACGCAAAAGCGTCGCCCCTCGTTTTTAACCATGTCAACTGAACCTAGTTCAGTTTGGTTGATTTCCGATCTCAGCCGAACACATTGAGCGGAAAGGCCGTTCCCGCAGTCAGTCGAACGTCCCCGGGGCCCTTCTCAGGCCCCGGGGACGGCATTCTCCCAGTTGAAGGAACGGTGGAGATGTGTTTCGATGGGTCAGATTCGTGTCGTTCCGAAAAGACCGTGAACCTTTTGTGGGACGCGCGGCGCCGTGGTACCATAGCCGAGTTTGTTGTCTTGGTCGGAAACCAAGACGCCTTATGCGCTGATCGGTAACCAGCGCCTGACCAATAAGGAGTCCTACCATGAAGCAGGGTATCCATCCCCAGTATGTCGAGTGCACGGTGACGTGCTCCTGCGGCAACACCTTCAAGACGCACGCTACCGTGTCCGAGATGAAGGTCGAGCTTTGCAACGAGTGCCACCCGTTCTACACCGGCCAGCAGAAGTTCGTCGACACCGGTGGACGCGTCCAGCGCTTCGCCGACAAGTTCGGTGGCGCCGCTGCCGCCCAGCTCAAGAAGGCTGAGGAGGCCAAGGCTGCCAAGGCCGCCAAGGCTGCTGAGGCCGAGGCTGCTCGCAAGGCCGCCGCTGAGGCTAAGGCTGCCGAGAAGGCTAAGCGTGCCGCTAAGTTTGCCGAGGAGGCTGCCAAGCAGGCCGCCGAGGCTCCTGCAGAGGCTCCCGTCGAGGAGGCCGCTGCCGAGGCCGAGACCACCGAGGCTGCTGAGTAAATAGCTCGCCGCGGAATCGCTCGCATTCATGGCATAAGGGCCGTGCATCCGTTCGGGTGCGCGGCCCTTTTCTTTTTATTGGTGCAAGCTAGCTCGTCCCCATTGCACCAGATTGGTGCGGAGGGGACAGGTTGGTTTGCACCAAATGGCAGAGAGACGGCGTTTTCCCAGATAAAAGCTGCCAAAATAAACCAGTCCCTTTTTGGCAGGTTGGTCGTAGTTATTACGTGGCGGTTGAGGTCGACCGCATAGGGTGCGTCCTGTTTGGCTAAAGTACAACTATCTGTGTTTAACTCGCTCGGAGCTGCATGGCACGGGCGATGGCCAAAAAGGAAACAACATGGGATTCATGTCAAAGCTGCTGTCCTTTGGATCCGATAAGGACCTTAAGCGCTACTACAAGATCGTCGACCAGATCAACGGTCTTGAGCCCCAGTTTGAGAAGATGACCGAGGAGGAGCTCCGCGCCCAGACCGATAAGTTCCGCGAGCGTTACGCCAACGGCGAGTCGCTTGACGACATGCTCCCCGAGGCCTTTGCCACCGTGCGTGAGGCTTCCAAGCGCACCATGGGTATGCGCCACTTTGACGTGCAGCTCATTGGCGCCATGGCACTGCACGAGGGCCACATCGCCGAGATGAAGACCGGCGAAGGTAAGACCCTCGTCTCCACGTTGGCTGGCTATCTCAACGCTATTGCCGGCAAGGGCGTGCACGTCGTTACTGTCAATGATTACCTTGCCAAGCGCGACTCCGAGTGGATGGGCCGCATCTATAAGTACCTGGGCATGACCGTCGGTCTGCTCCAGAACAACATGCCGCTCGAGCTCAAGCGCCCGGCCTACCAGGCCGACGTCACCTACGGCACCAACTCCGAGTTCGGCTTTGATTACCTGCGCGACAACATGGTTACCCGTCCCGAGCAGCGCGTGCAGCGCGGCCACAACTACGCCATCGTCGACGAGGTTGACTCCATCCTGATCGATGAGGCTCGCACCCCGCTGATCATCTCGGGCGCTGGCACCAAGTCCGCCAGTACCTACAAGGACTTCGCGCGTGCCGTGCGTGGCCTTGAGCGCGGCGAGGACGTGTCGCACGACATGCTTACCGCCACCGAGGACGTTGAACCCACGGGCGACTACGTCATGGACGAGGCCAAGCACACCATCGCTGCCACCGAGCGCGGTCTTAAGAAGATCGAGCGCCGCCTGGGTATCGATGACATCTATGCCGATCTCTCCGGCCAGCTGGTCAACCACCTGCAGCAGGCGCTGAAGGCCCAGTACATGTTCCACCGCGACAAGCAGTATGTGGTCACCAACGGCGAGGTCAAGATCGTCGACGAGTTCACCGGCCGCATTATGGAAGGCCGCCGTTACTCCGAGGGCCTGCACCAGGCCATCGAGGCCAAAGAGGGCGTGCTCGTGCGCGAGGAGAACCAGACGCTGGCGACCATCACCCTGCAGAACTACTTCCGCCTGTATGACAAGCTCTCCGGTATGACCGGTACGGCACTCACCGAGGACGCCGAGTTCCGCGAGATCTACAAGCTGCCCGTCGAGGTCATCCCCTCCAACAAGCCCGTGCAGCGCGTGGACCACGAGGACCTGGTCTACCGCACCATTCAGGCTAAGTACAACGCCGTTGCCGACGACGTTGAGCGTCGTCACGCTAAGGGCCAGCCGGTCCTGGTGGGTACCGTCTCCATCGAGAGCTCCGAGAAGCTGTCCGCCGCCCTCACGAAGCGCGGTATCGCGCACGAGGTCCTCAACGCCAAGCACCACGAGCGCGAGGCCCATATCGTTGCCCAGGCTGGTCGCTATGGCGCCGTGACCATCGCTACCAACATGGCCGGCCGCGGTACCGACATCTTGCTGGGCGGTAACCCCGACGAGCTGGTGCGCGAGCGCCTGGAGTACGAGGGCCTGACCATGGAGGACGTAACGCCCGAGCAGCTTGAGCAGTTTAACGCCGAGGCCAAGGAGACTTGCAAGGCCGAGCGCGAGCGCGTTCTTGCCGCCGGCGGCCTGACCGTTATCGGCACCGAGCGCCATGAGTCCCGCCGTATCGACAACCAGCTGCGCGGCCGTTCCGGCCGTCAGGGCGATCCGGGCGAGACCCAGTTCTACCTGTCGCTCGAGGACGATCTGATGCGTCTGTTTGGCGGCGACAAGATGGACCGCGTCTCCAAGATGATGGTCACGGCTGACATGGGCGACGATATGCCCATCCAGCACAAGATCATCTCCAAGGCTGTCAAGAGCGCCCAGCACAAGGTCGAGAGCATCAACTTCTCCATGCGCAAGAGCGTCCTTGAGTACGACGACGTCATGAACAAGCAGCGCCAGGTCATCTACGCCGAGCGCAATAAGATTCTGGACGGCAAGGATCTGACCGACCACATCACCGAGGTCATGCACGATACCGTGTACCGCTGCGTGCAGGAGTTCTGCACCAAGGACAGTCACGATGGCGAGCGCGACCTGGAGGGCCTGCGCAAGTGGGTTGTAGAGCTCACCGGCCACATCGATACGCCGAAGTTCCCCGACGAGGATTATGAGGCTCTGGCTGCCGATGTCCTGGCTTACGTAGAGAAGTGCTACAACATGAAGGCCGAGCGCTTGGGCGAGGACCTGATGCGCGAGCTCAACACCCAGGTCATGCTGCGCGTCATCGATACCCGCTGGATGAACTACCTGCAGGAGATGGACTACCTCAAGACCGGCATCGGCCTGCGCGGCTTTGGCCAGCGCGACCCGCTGGTCGAGTACAAGACCGAGGCCTACGGCGCGTTCCAGATACTCGTCGACACCATGTACGAGGATTACCTGCGCACGGTTCTGCGCATCGAGATCAAGGCTGCCCCGCGTGCCGTGGAGCACAAGGAGGAGCCCGCGCTCGAGGGTGCGCACTTCTCCGGTCCTGCCGAGGTCGATGGTGACAACGGCGACTCGGTGCTGCGCAAGCAGGCGCAGGTGCAGGCCCGCACGGCTGTCCAGGGTGGTCCGGCTGCCGTCAACAACGGTGGCAAGGTGACCACCTATCGCAAGTCCGAGAGCGACGATCCGTACGTCAACGTGGGCCGCAACGACCCGTGCCCCTGCGGTAGCGGCAAGAAGTTTAAGTACTGCCACGGCAGGAATCGTTAATGGCAGAGGCTTTAGAGGTAACGCCCGCCGAGCTGGACGCGTTTGCGGACCGGCTCGGCGAGGTCGAGTCGTATCTCCACTTGGACGAAAAGCGCACGCGCGTGACCGAGCTCGAGGCCAAAAGCGTGGCCCCCGGCTTTTGGGATGACGCCGACGCCGCCCGTGCCACCATGGAGGAAATCGCGCGCACCAAGGAAGATATCGCTGCCGTGGACAACGCGCGCGGCGAGCTTTCCGATGCCCGCGCCGCGCTGGAGCTTGCCGAGGAGATGGGGGATGACCCCGATGCCGCCGCCCTTCGCGAGGAGGCTACAGCCACGGCTGAGCGCCTGGCCCGTGCCATCGATGAGCTTGAGCTTTCGAGCTGGTTTACCGGTGAGTTCGATCACGGCGATGCCATTGTGACCATCAAGCCCGGACAGGGTGGTCTGGAGGCCCAGGACTGGACCTTCATGCTCTTTAAGATGTACATGAAGTACTGCCAGCGTCGCGGCTGGAAGGTCACGATTAACGACTGCCCCGCTGCTGAGGTCATCGGCATCGACCGCGCGACCTTTACCGTCGAGGGCAAGGACGCATTTGGCATGCTGCGCGCCGAGGCCGGCGTCCACCGCTTGGTTCGCATTAGCCCCACCGACGACAAGAAGCGCCGCCAGACCACGTTTGCCGGCGTCGAGGTCATCCCCGTGCTACCCGATGATATCGACATCGAAATCAGTCCCGATGACATCCGCGTGGACGTGTACCACGCGAGCGGCCCGGGCGGTCAGGGCGTTAACACCACCGACTCCGCCGTGCGCGTGACGCATTTCCCCAGCGGCATTGTGGTCACCTGCCAAAACGAGCGCAGCCAGATCCAGAACAAGGCCGCGTGCATGCAGATCCTCAAGGCTCGCCTGTACGAGATTGAGCTCGAGAAGCGCGCCGAGGCCCTGGATGAGATTCGCGGACCCAAAACCACGATTGGTTTTGGCAACCAGATCCGCAGCTACGTGCTCTACCCGTATCAGATGGTTAAGGACCTACGCACGGGCGTTGAGACCGGCAACGTCGAGGCAGTTCTTGACGATGGCGACCTGGACCCGTTTGTTATTGGCTACCATCGCTGGGCCACTGGCAACGCTGACGCAGAGATCCCATCTGCATAAACCGCCCGGTTTATGTGGAAATGGATAAAACCCTCCGAGCAGGGTGGTTTTGTATCCAAAGCAAACCCTGCGCAGGGGTGGTTTTTGTTCGGCGAATCGGTAGAATCGAATACAGCAAGAAGTTCGAAGCGCATCCGTTTGGGTGCGCTTTTTTGAGGGAGGTAGCATGGCATATCGTCTGGACATCAAGCGCATTCTATCGATGAACTTCTTTCACGACCTGCCCCAGATTATGTTGGGGTGCGCTCTGGCCGCTATTGCGACCGACCTGTTTTTGATTCCCAACGGCCTTGCTGCCGGTGGTGTTACGGGCCTTGCCACCATTATCCAGGCGGTCGGCGCATCGCGCGGCATATCGCTTCCCGTTGGTATTCAGACGATTGTGATGAACGCCTTGCTGTTGCTGGTCGTTATGCGCGAGGGCGGCATGTTCTACGTGGTGCAGACCGCGACGGGCTTTGTGCTGCTGGGCTTCTTTACCGATCTGTTCGCCCCGTTTGTAGCACCTCTGGCGGATGCGGACCTGATGCTCCCTGCCATGTGGGGCGGCATTATTACAGGCATCGGTTACGGCATGGTGCTGCGCGCCGGCGCCAACACCGGCGGCTCGGACACGATTGGCCAAATCATCTCGCGTAATACCTCGCTGCCCGTGGGCTCGACCGTCATGGCGATCGATGTTGCCGTATGTGCGCTGTCGGCTCCGGTCTTTTCAATCGAAAATGCACTATATGCAGGCCTTTCGATGGTCATTAGCGGCTACGTGATCGATGCCGTGGTCGATGGTGGCAACAAACGCCGTATGGTACTCATCATCTCGGACAAGTTCCCTGATATCGCTGCCGATATCATGTATGGCCTGGGTCGTGGTTGTACCAAGTTTAAGGCGACTGGCATGTATTCGGGTGCCGAGAAGCCGGTGATCATGGTCATCGTGAACCGTCGAGAGCTCAATACCCTCAAGACGATCGTGCGCGAGCGCGATCCTCACGCCATTGTGACGGTCGCCGACGTTACGGAAGCTTTCGGCGAGGGATTCAAGGACATTAGCGCGTAGGGCCGACCGCGTCCCATCCAAAAGACGTTCACATTGATAAACCGTTTCATCAGCGGTTCTGCCTGCTAAATTGTTCAAATAATGATAAAAACTCTGGTAAAGCCATCAGTTTCCAGCATAATGAATGACGTACGTGCATTGCGGCTGTGTTGGGATTACCTTCGGTGCCGTGCGCATTTTGTCTAATGAGGATGAAAGGAAGGCACAATGAGCGACGAAGAGCTCAAAAAGGTTGCCAACGAGGTAAGGAAGGGCATCGTCACCGGCGTGCACGCTGCCAAGTCCGGCCATCCGGGCGGTTCGCTCGGCGCTGCCGACATCATGACCTATCTGTACTTTGAGGAAATGAACGTCGACCCGGCCCATCCCCGCAAGGCCGACCGCGATCGCTTTGTGCTTTCCAAGGGCCACTGTGCACCTGGTCTGTACGCTGTGCTCGCCGAGCGTGGGTTCTTCCCCAAGGAGGATCTTGAGACGCTGCGCCACATCGGCAGCCACCTGCAGGGTCATCCCAACATGAACGACACTCCGGGCGTTGACATGTCCACCGGTTCGCTCGGCCAGGGCATCTCCGCCGCCGTGGGCATGGCCGTTGCCGCCAAGCACTGGGGCGATACTTATCGCACGTACGCCCTGCTGGGTGATGGCGAGAGCGAGGAGGGCCAGGTCTGGGAGGCCGCCATGTTTGCCGGCAACCAGCAGCTCGATAACCTCTGCGTGATCGTCGACCACAACGGCCTTCAGATTGACGGTCCCGTCGAGGAGGTCAACGACCCCATGCCGCTCGCCGACAAGTTCCGCGCGTTCAAGTTCCACGTGGTTGAGCTCGCCGACGGCAACGACTTCGACCAGATCCGCGCCGCCTTTGCCGAGGCTCGCGCCACCAAGGGGCAGCCGACCGCCATTATCGCCGAGACCACAAAGGGCAAGGGCGTGTCCTTTATGGAGAACCAGGTTGGCTGGCACGGCAAGGCCCCCAACGATGAACAGTTTGAGCAGGCCATGGCAGAGCTCACGGCCGCCGGAGAGGAGCTCTAGGATGGCAGACGTCAAGAAAATCGCCACGCGTGTAAGCTACGGCGAGGCCCTCGTCGAGCTCGCCAACGAGCACGATGACTTTGTGGTCCTCGACGCCGACCTGGCCGCCGCCACGCAGACCGGTAAGTTTAAGGCCGCTTGCCCCGACCGCTTCTTCGATGTGGGCATTGCCGAGAGCAACCTGATGGGCGTCGCCGCCGGTATCGCGACCACTGGTCGTGTTGCCTTCGCGAGTACCTTTGCCATGTTCGCTGCCGGTCGCGCCTTTGAGCAGGTCCGCAACTCCATCGGCTACCCGCACCTCAACGTTAAGATCGGTGCCACGCACGCCGGTATCTCGGTGGGCGAGGACGGTGCCACACACCAGTGCTGCGAGGATATCGCCCTGATGCGCGTCATCCCCGGCATGACCGTTATCGTTCCTGCCGACGACGTCGAGGCCCGCGCCGTGACGCGCGCCGCCTACGAGTGCGACGGTCCGGTGTACATGCGCTTCGCCCGTCTGGCCTCGCCGGTTATTAACGACCCCGAGACCTACAAGTTCGAGTTGGGTAAGGGCATTGTCATGCGCGAGGGCGCCGATGTGACCATCATCGCCTGCGGCCTGATGGTCGGCGAGGCTCTCGAGGCCGCCGAGCAGCTCGCTGCCGAGGGCATCGACGCCGAGGTCATCAACATGCACACGATCAAGCCCATCGATGCCGACCTGATCGTCAAGAGCGCCACCAAGACCGGCCACGTCGTGACCGTCGAGGAGCACTCTGTGATCGGTGGCCTGGGCAGCGCCGTTGCCGACGTCCTGTGTGAGCAGTGCCCGACGCCGCTCAAGAAGATCGGTGTCAACGACACCTTCGGCGAGTCCGGCCCGGGTGCCGAGCTCCTGCACAAGTACGGCCTGGACGCCGCCAACATCGTGGCGACCACCAAGGAGTTCTTGGCATAAGGCAAGACGAGGCAAAGTATCGCGTCGACAACCGCAAACAAGCCAGAACAGGGGCGTCCTCAAAGAGGGCGCCCCTGTTTATGCTGAATTTAAATTAGAGTCCTGCCAAGCAAAGTTCCCATGGGGAAACGGGCCCATCCCAACAAAGTGCAATTCAGACCCTTCCAACTTTGTATGCGCAGCATCTCAAGTTGGTGCGTCGGCCCCATAGTAGCCGCAGGCCGGGCGCAGGGTTACCTCCCAAATCTTTCCGCAGCGCAGGCCGGCGTTTGTCCGCAGCTCCGCAGGAGCAGGACAAATGCCGGCCATGCGCGAGGACGATTTGGGAGGTAACCCTGCGCCCGGCCGGTGAGACCCAAACCCCGCCATGCTTCTTATGTGCAGTAAAGCTAATGCTGCTAAAATACAAAGCGCTCATGTAGTTTAAACGCACGACGATAAGGAGCACCAGTGGGTAACCACTTCCGTACCTCCGGTGCGGGCGATGATGCCCCCAAGACGCAGACAGGCGTCCAGGGCAGTCGTTTCGCCACTCCGGATTCAGAGGGCCAGCCTGTTGCTCAGGCCCCCACTCAGCCGGCAGATCAGGCACAGCCGGCATCCGATCCCTTTGCCTACAATCCCACCAGCGATGTCGCGCTTTCCGGCACGGCGGGTTTTGAGCCCGTTCAGGCCGTGACTGCTCGCGTGGAGCAGCCTCAGGCTGGCGCCGCCACGCCGCAGCCTACCATGGCCGGCATTCCCGACCCCATGGCCCCCGCGACGCCGGTTCCTCAGCCTGCGCAGTCCGGTCTCTTTGCCGCTATTCCCGATCCCACGCAGCCTGCTGCCCCGGTGGTCGAGAGCGATCAGGCAGCCGAGGTCGCAAGCCTCGATAACGCGCTCAACAACCCCGATTTTACGTCGGTGTTTGCGCCCATCGATCCGCAGGCCAGCCGCAAGAAGATGGCCAAGCAGGCCGGTGTCGAGCCCGTCATCCTTATGGAGCATGTCACCAAGATCTATCCGGCACAGCCCAACAAGCCTGCACTCGACGACATCAACATCGAGATCTATCCGGGCGAGTTCGTCTTCCTGGTCGGTCACTCCGGCTCGGGTAAGACCACGCTGCTGTCGACGCTCAACCGCGACGTCAAGCCGACGAGCGGTCGCATCCTGGTTGCCGGTCAGGACCTCATGAAGATCAAGAACCGCAAGGTTCCGTTCCTGCGCCGCCAGATTGGCGCTGTGTTCCAGGACTTTAAGCTTCTGCCGCAAAAGACCGCCTACGAAAACGTGGCGTTTGCCCTGCAGTGCATCGGCAAGCCCAAGGGCGTCATTCGCAGCCAGGTGCCCGAGGTGCTGCGTCTGGTCGGTCTGGCCGATCAGATGGACTCGCTGCCCGACCAGCTTTCCGGTGGCGAGCAGCAGCGCGTTGCCGTCGCCCGCGCTATGGTCAACCGTCCGCCGCTGCTGATCTGCGACGAGCCCACGGGTAACCTCGACCCGGCGATCTCGCTGGGCATCATGAAGCTGCTCGAGCGTATTAACCGCACCGGCACCACCGTGATCGTCGCCACGCACGACCGCGAGATGGTCGATAGCATGCACCGTCGCGTGATCGCCCTCGAGGGCGGCCACGTTATCCGCGACCAGGAGAGGGGAGGTTACGGCAACTATGGCACCAACTAACGTGGGCTACTCCTTCAAAGAGGCAATCAGCCACTTCTTCCGTAACTGGACTACCTCGCTCGGCGCCGTCATCACGATCTTCCTTTCGCTGTTTATCATCGGCCTGTTCATCATGGGCTCCGCGATGCTGAACTCCGTGATCGGCACCGTCGAGGATCAGGTTGTCATCAACGCGTTCATTAGCGATGACGCCGATCAGGCTGATGTTCAGGCTTTTGAGGCCGAGCTTAAGACATGGAATAACGTCAAGTCCGTGACCTATAAGGACAAGGACGACGCGCTGGCCGAGTATACGAGCAAGATGTCGGGCAACGCCGACGCCACCATGAGCGCGCTCGATGGCCAGAACCCGCTGCCGGCTTCGTTTGCGATTGAGATGGACGATCCGTCTCAGGTCGAGAGCACGGCCAAGAAGCTCAAGAAGAATGCCGACTTCCAAAAGATCGCGGACGACGGCGACGTCAACGCGAGCGTACTGTATGGCCAGGAGGAAGTGAGCCGCCTGTTCCAGGTGACCAACTACATTCGCATCGCCGCCGTGGTGCTCGTTGGCCTTCTGACCTTTATCGCATTCATCTTCATCAACAACACGATTCGCCTGTCCATCACGGCGCGTCGTCGTGAGATTGCGATTATGCGTCTGGTCGGCGCCAGCAACGGCTTCATTCGTGGTCCGTTTATCACCGAGGGCGTACTGCAGGCCATTTTGGGCTCGCTGCTTTCCATCGGCGTTCTGGAGCTGCTGCGCAATCTGATGATTCCGCGTTTGCAGGAGAGCATCGGCTGGATGTCGTTTGCCCTGCCGATGCAGTACTACCTGGTGACCTATGCTGCGCTGATTCTGGTCGGCGTGATTATCGGTCTCTTTGGTTCTGCCATAGCCATGCGCCGCTACCTGCGCGTGTAGGCATGTCTGGAATTCATCCCTTCCAACGGGTCGTCTCTTATGGGGCGGCCCGTTTTTTGATCTCTAGGGGACGGCAGGAAAGCGAATCATTTGGGTAGACTCTTTGGAGTTCGTCATCGATAGCAAGGAGGCGCCATGGGGCGCAATAACAAGCATAAGCGCGGTGCTCGCAATAAGCGTGGGCCGGTGCGCAGCGAACGCCGTCCGAGCCTGACCGGGCGCGTGCAGCTCCATGAGCATGGCGCCTATGTCATAACCGAGAGCGGCGACTACAAGGTTATGGGCCGCGGTAAGCGCGAGATCATGGATGGCGATACCGTTGCCGTGAGCATTAAGAACAGCCCGCACGGTGAGCGGCGCGCCGTGATCGAAGGCGTGGTTGAGCGCGCAGCCATAAGCGTGGTGGGTACGTACCAGACCGCTGGTCCGCTCGGTGTGATCGAGCCGCTCGATTCGCGCCTGAAGGCCGACTTCTTCATTCTGCCCGAGGATACCTCGGCGGATCGTCTGGGCGTCCACCCGGGTGATGCCGTTGTCGCGCGCATTTTGACCTACCCGACGCGCCTGGAATCGGGCACCGTGACGATCGAACGCCGCATTGGCGGAGATGACGCGCCCGATTTGGGCGTTCAATACGTGATGGCGCGTTACGGCTATACCGATAGCTATCCCGAGGCCGCGCTGGACGAGGCCGAGGGGCTTTCGCTCGATGTGTCCGCGGCGCTTAAGGACCCGCTCCGCCGCGATCTGCGCGACCGCTTTGTCATCACGATCGACCCGGTCGACGCGCGCGACTTTGACGATGCCATTTCGCTGGAGCGTACGCCCGAGGGTGGCTACAAGCTGGGTGTGCATATCGCCGACGTTTCACACTATGTGGCTTGGGACGGGCATATCGATCTTGAGGCTCGCCATCGTACGACATCGGTGTATCTGGCCGATCGTGTGCTTCCCATGCTGCCCGAACGCCTGTCCTGTGACCTATGCTCGCTTCGCCCTGACGAGGACCGTCTTGCGTTTACCGTCGATATCGAGCTCGATGAGCAGGGTCGCGTGCGGCATTACGATCCGTACCCCAGCGTGATTCGCTCGCGCGTGCGTATGGACTATGACGGCGCCGAGGCGCTGCTGGTGCGTGCCGACGCGGTTGAGTATTCGGTGCTGGAAGGCGCCGCTGAGGATGTTGCGGCTGCTGAGGCCTCGCGCGAGGAGGCGCTTGAGCGCGGTCTTGCGTGCGAGGAAACTGCTCGCGGCTATAACGTCGACCTCGGCGATTTCCTTGTCGCCGCCAACGAACTCGCCGAACTTCGCCGTCGTATTCGTCGCGTCCGCGGCTCAGTCGATTTTGACACGGCCGAGATTCGCGCTCTATTGGACGAGGACGGAGTACCCGTGCAGATTGTGGCGCGTGAGCGTTCGTGTGCCACGTCGCTTATCGAGGAAGCCATGCTGCTCGCCAACGAGTGCGTTGCAGAGTGGCTGGCAGACCGTGATATCGAGGCCTGCTATCGCGTGCATGAGGATCCGAGCCCCGATAGCCTGCACGGTGCCGCCGTTGCGCTGGCGCAGCTGGGCATCATCGACGATCGCCGTGCTGCCGGTATTGCCCTGGGGAGTCCCGATGAGCTGCAGGCTGCAGTTGATGCTGCCGCCGGTACGGCAAGCGCACCGCTCGTCAACACGCTGCTTCTGCGCAGCATGCAGCGTGCGCTGTACAAGCCGCGCAACGAGGGCCACTTTGCGCTCGCCGCGTCGTGCTACTGTCACTTTACGAGTCCCATCCGTCGCTATCCCGATCTGGTGGTGCACCGCGTGCTCAAACTGCAGTTGGCCTATGAGCAGCTCGGCGGCAAGGACGCCTTGGTGCGCACGCCGCGGCTCATCGGCAAAGGTCGCGAGTCGCTGCCGCGCATTCTGCCGCAGATTTGCCGTGCGTGCAGCGATGCGGAGCGTGCGGCCGATGCCGCCAGCCATGCGACGCAAAAGATTAAGATTGCCCAGTACTATGAGGATCGCCTGGGCGAGCGCTATGCCGGAACGGTCTCATGGGTCAGCAGTATGGGCCTGTTCGTACGCTTGGACCTGACACAGGTCGAAGGCTTGGTTTCGATCAAGAGCCTGGGCAACGAGTGGTTCGAGTTTGACGAGGACGCGCTCACGCTCACAGGTGTCGACACGGGGACCCGCTATGAACTGGGGCAGCGTGTGATCATCGAGGTCTCACGCGTCAATACCACGCGCGGGCACTTGGACTTTAAGCTTATCCATTAGTCAAATTCCGACTCATGGTGTGGGGGCGGAGAGCGGCCTTTCGGGACCGCCCTTCGCATTTGAATCGTGGCTATCTTGCCGTCTGCTCGGCCGCCTGCTTGCCTGCTATTGGAGAGGTAAAACCTACCATAATAAACCTGTCCCTTTTTGGCAGGTTTACAAGAAAGCGGGGATGAGATGGCGACGGTGTATGGTTATGCGCGGGTGAGTTCGCGCGATCAGAATCTTAATCGGCAGCTGGATGCGCTGGGCGCCTATGGCGTGGGCTCGGCGAATATTTATGCCGACCATGCGAGCGGCAAGGACTTCGATCGACCGCGTTATCGCGAGCTGCTGCACGTCCTGGGAGACGGGGACGTGCTAGTGGTGCTTTCTATCGACCGACTTGGTCGTAATTACTCCGAGATTCTTGAGGAATGGCGACGCATTACCAAGGAGCTCGGGGTTGCCATTGTGGTGTTGGACATGCCATTGCTTGACACGCGCGCCAGGGCCAGCGGCACGCCGGATGTGACCAACACCCTGATTGCCGATATTGTGCTGCAACTGCTGAGCTACGTGGCGCAGGTGGAGCGCGAGAATATCCATCGGCGCCAAGCGGAGGGAATTGCGGCGGCGCGGGCGCGAGGGGTCCGTTTCGGTCGACCTCGCAAGCCGTGCCCTCCTCAGTTTGATCTGGTACGCGATAGCTATGAGGCGGGCGATATTACCCGCAGCCAGGCAGCAAAGTGCCTGGGCGTGTGCGTGGGGACGTTTGATCGCTGGATGCGCGAGGCGGGGTAGGGGTTTGCGTCGCTTTGTCGCTTCCTGTTGCGATTCAAATTTTGATACGATGGCGATGTCATTTGGGGCTACACTCGCTGATATTCAAAAAAGGAGGTAGGCCCTTGGCGCGCGTAAAACAAATAATCGGATGGACCGCGATCGTTCTGTTCGCTGCAACGCTGGCGGGCATCTGGGTGCTGACGGAGCAAAATGCGGTGGAGACGTCGTTGCTGAGCGAGTCCACCGCGCGTGTGGTGGAGGGTCAGGCTACGAGCGTACAGGCTGCCGATGTCGCGGGTGAAGCTCAGACCGAGAACGGGATGACCGGGGGCACCGATTCGGCTGCTTCGAATGTCCGGTCTGGCCGACTTGCTTCCATTCGCATGTGGGTGGGCACGAACGTCCGTCGCGTTGCCCATACCGTAGAGTTTTTCTTCGTCGGATTGTTCGCCTCGGTGGTCGTGGTTTGCTTTTCCAGGCGTCCTTGGAGCGTATGCTCCCGTTGCGTGCCCGTGTTGCTCTTTTGCGCCGTCTGCTCCGTTGGCGATCAGGTACATAAGATCTTTGTTCCCGGCAGGCATTTCGACGTTATCGATTTAGGATTCGATGCTGCGGGCTATGTCACCGCCATGCTGTTGGTATTGCTGGCAGCGGCGTTGGTGCGCTATGCGACTCGGCCGATCGGCGCCCATGCGAGGCGCTAGCCTTAAGACGAGACATCGCGACTGCCTATGCTTCGACATTGGCTACAATAACGGCTGCAATCGCGAGTGGTCGTCGATGTGCAGTTTTCCGGACACCTGTTTTCTCTAAGAAAGGAAATCCCATGGCGGTACTGTTTGTTGAATATCCCAAGTGCTCGACCTGTAAGAAGGCCAAGGCATGGCTGGACGAACACGGGGTAGAGTATATCGACCGCGATATCGTTTTGGACAATCCCACGGCTGATGAGCTTGCGACCTGGATTGCTCGTTCGGGACTGCCGGTGCGGCGCTTCTTTAATTCGTCGGGCATGAAATATCGAGAGCTGGGCCTGAAGGCGCGTCTAGATGCGGGCATGACGGATCGGGAGTGCTACGAGCTGCTGGCGACCGACGGCATGCTGGTCAAGCGTCCGCTGTTGGTGGGCGACGACTTTGCGATTCCCGGCTTTAGGGAATCGGCTTGGGTCGAGGCGTTGCTGTAGCGGCTGCGGAAAGTGCGACCCGTTTTGAGTGCTCAGGGTGGGACGTGTTTTCCATCGGCGGGCTCGCTCGGCTCAATCATCGAGCTGTGCCCATTCGTGCGGATCGTAGACCTTTACGTGCTTGTTGGGCTTGCCGCTCCAGTACTCCTCGTCCATAAAGGGCAGATATGCCTGAACGCCGGGGCAGATAAAGGGAATCCGCTGCTGTTGCAGTCGCTCGCGCTGTCGCTGCTCCAGGTGCGCCTCGGATATGACAGTCGGCATACCGGACAGCTCGACGAGGCTTGCCTGGATTCGCTTAAGGTCGGGGAGTCCCGCGTGCCATGACATCCGCATGATCAAAAAGGATGCACGGCGGTAGTTTGCCTGCATCACCGTGATGGCGGGGCGCAGAGTGGGATGGATTTTGTCCCGTTCGGGCCAAAGGTCAGCAGTGATCTCGAGGCCCAGGGTCTCCCATAGGTAATCAAGCTCTTCGTCCATGGCGCCTCGATATCTACGTGATCATTGATACTTCGATTGTGTTGCCTGGTGCTATCGTTTTCGCGGTAGAATCTGCCAACGGTTGACGGCTACCGCTCGCTGCGTTTTTCCCTTCGTGTACGGCGGTCGGCTTCACAGGTCCTTCACGGGTTGGACTAAATTAGGCCAATTTGACTGAATTTTAAAAAAGTCAAAATTGGGGCTTGCGTCACGGCGGTACTTCCCGTATATTTCTTTCTTGCGCAAAGGCACAGCCGAGCGCAGCGATGCAGTCATTGGGATGTCGTCTAATGGCAGGACAGCGGATTCTGGTTCCGTCAATGGGGGTTCGACTCCCTCCATCCCAGCCATTGCATTTGCTACATATGGCCCGTTCGTCTAGCGGTTTAGGACGCCGCCCTCTCAAGGCGGAGATCACCAGTTCGAATCTGGTACGGGCTACCAAAATTGAACGCCCGGGCCTCGTAAGAGACCCGGGTTTTGTGTATTGACCGATATTTAAGGCGCGCGTTGAGTCTGCCGCCCGGACCGAGGAGTTGTCATGGACCTGCCTATCAGCTTGGAAGACATCACGTATGCCGAGAACTATCTGGCGCAGGGCGACCTGGCTACGGCGACGCCGCTGCTTGAGCGTCTGGTGGAGCTCGCCGAGGAGTATATCGACGCTGAGTGCAAGACGGAGGAGAAGCGCCAGTACTTTAGCTTCGACAGCAAGTTTGAGCGCCTGGCCTATCGCCGCGTGGAGAAGGATCCGCGCGAGCTGGTGCAGGTCGAGGTTCCCTTTGACCGCCTGTACTCCGACATGGCGTTTGCCTACATTCGCCAGCAGGATTATGTGAGTGCTCGGAATGCCCTGATGCAGGCCGTGCGTTGGGATCCCATGAACTGCAACTATCGCTTGGACTTGGCCGAGCTGTTCCGCGCGCTCGAGGACAAGCAGGAGTGGGCATCGCTCTCGTTCTCGGTGCTGGAGCGCGCGAGCGACGGTAAGTGCGCCGCACGCGCCTACACCAATTTGGGTCAGTACTTCTTGGAGCCCGAGACCGAGAACATTTCGGCTGCCGTGGGCTGCGCGCGTCTGGCGCTGCGCCTGGCGCCCAATGATGCGCATACGACACGCCTGCTCAACAAGATCCATACCACCTATCCGGATGCCGCGGACGAGAGTGACGACCATGTGATGGGTGAGCTCGCCCTGCAGGGCGTGCCGACCTCGCCTTCGGCCGAGATCGCCATCTGCCTGATCATGTGCGCGACCGATGCTGCAAGCGACGGCGACAAGCAGGAGGCTACGCGTCTGACGGTCCGTGCCCGCGACCTGGTGGGCGAGGAGGCATGCGCGGCGATTATCAAGCTGGTGCGCGAGAGCGATGCCGAGCTTAATGCCGAGCGCAGGGCAAAGCGCGAGGCTGCGGGCTCAAACGCCGATGGCGCCAAGGAGGCCGGCGATGCCCAGTAAGCGCGAGCGCAAGCTCATTTCCAAGAATCGCTCGGCACATCACGAGTACTTTATCGATGAGACGTTTGAGTGCGGTATTGAGCTGAGCGGTACCGAGGTCAAGTCGATTCGCGAGCGCGCGTGCCAGATTACCGATACCTTTGCACTGATTCGTGGCGGGGAGTGCTGGCTCGTCGGCCTACATATCCACCCTTATAGCCATGGTGGCGTGTGGAATCGCGATCCCGACCGTCGGCGCCGTCTGCTGCTGCACCGCAAGGAGATCGACTTTCTTGACGGCAAACTTCGCAACCGTGGTTATGCGCTGGTTCCGTTGGAGCTCTACTTTAATACCGACGGTCGCGTAAAACTGCTGCTGGGCCTGGGTCGCGGCAAGAAGCTCTACGACAAGCGCGAGGACATGGCCAAGCGTGATGTCCAACGCGAGATCGACCGCGCCCTCAAGGAACGCAACCGCTAGGCGCTCTATATAAGTTGCGGTGGAATACGGACTGTTTTGCCTGTTTGAGGGGCTATTCAGTCCCTATTTCACCGCAGCTGCGGGTGTCTCATCTTGCTTATACTGTTTTGACACATATGTCTCAAAGGTGGTGTCCGTTGTGGGCGCCGCCTTTTTTGTGGGTACATACATCCATGAGGTTCCAACCCGCGTTAGGGGAGTGATTGTTATGGACAAAACTGCGTTCTTTACCATGCCGAGCGGTCTGTATGTGGTGAGCGCCGCGGCAGACGGGCTGCGCGCCGGCTGCGTCATCAACACTGCGGTGCAGGTGACGTCCATGCCGCCGCGCATCTCGATTGCCGTGAACAAGGACAACGTCACCTCGGGTGTCATCGCATCGGCCAAAGCGTTCGCGCTGACCGTGATCGATCAGACCGCCGATATGCTCTACATCGGTAACTTTGGGTTCCGCACCAGCAGCGATTACGACAAGTTTGCCAAATACGAGACCCGCGAGACGGCTCTGGGCATGCCCTATGTGCCCGAGCACGCGGCGGCCCTGTTTAGCTGCCGTTTGATCGACACTGTGGATGTGGGCACGCATCTACTGTTTATCGGCGAGGTCGAGGACGCCGAGCGCCTGAGCGACGAGACGCCGTTGACCTACGACTACTACCATAAGGTCCTGAAGGGCAAGACGCCTCCGAAGGCGTCCTCGTATCAAGGCTAGAAATGTTTTAAAAACACTTGCATTATATTATTGAGAACATATACTAATAAGCGAAGTACATCACCAGTCACGTTCGAGAGGAGAACATCATGGCTGAGGAGAAGAAGACGTATAAGTTCGTGTGCGTCGTTTGCGGTTACGAGGTTGAGGTCGATACGCCCGAGCTACCCGAGGATTATGTGTGCCCGGTGTGCGGCGTCGGTCCCGATCAGTTTGAGCTCGTCGAGGAGTAGCTCACAGACACACGGCAAACAGCCGAACATAGCTCTGTCCAAGGGCTCCGGTCGGTCATCCCGGCCGGGGCCCTTTTCCTCCGTCCCCAAGGGATCACGGCTGCTGTTAGCCGATCCTGTCTGTTGTGAGTCGGCCGACCGTTTGTCTCAATCTGTAACATGCGGCGGCTCAAAACGGGTCTACTTGTTACAGATCAAGACAAACCAAAACCGTCCGGCAGAAGATCTCAATCTGTAACATCTAGCAGTGAAAACGGGGTCTACGTGTTACAGATTGAGACAAACGGAGCTGTCCCTCGGAATGATCTCAATCTGTAACATCTAGATATCAAAAGCGGGTCTAGATGTTACAGATTGAGACGTTTGCCTGGGTAGGTACCCCGTCCCATTACATCCCTGTCAACAACACGACATCGAGAATCGTCACGACGGCACCGATCCCTACGAGCAACGCGTTAAGTGGGTGCGAGTTGGCGTATTTGCCCATGACGCGGGACGAACTGGTGAGTCGTATGAGCACAAAGACCGTAATCGGCAGCTGAAGCGACAGCAGTGCCTGACTCCAGATGAGACCCTCAAAAGGATTCGGGACGATCAGGCACGCCGCCACTGCGCCGACGAAACAGACCGCCACTCCAATCGATGAGTGCCGGTCGTGGATGTCGTATTCCTCGTCGAACATGCCCGCGGTGATGGTGCCCGCCGCCATGCCCGCTGTCACGCTACTCGAGAGACCCGCGAACAGCAGCGCTACCGCAAAGATGGTCGAGCTCGCCGGGCCTAAGATGGGGGAGAGCGTGGCCGCTGCGACGGCGAGGTCGTCTACGACAATGCCGTGCGCAAAGAAGGTCGTTGCGGCCAGGATGACCATGGCCGAGTTGATTGCCCAGCCCACGCCCATCGAAAAGAGCGTGTCGAAGAGCTCGTAGCGTAGACGCTCTTCGATAACTTTCTCGCCTTGGCCTTCGAAGTGCATGGATTGGATGACCTCGGAGTGCAGGAAGAGGTTGTGGGGCATAACGACCGCACCCAGGACACTCACGATAATCGCGGCCGAGCCGCTGGGCATACTGGGTGTGATCCAGCTTGCGGCGGCCTGCGGCCAGTCGACCTTGACCAGTGCAAGCTCGGCCAAAAACGAGAGTCCTACCACGCCTACGAAGGCGATAATCCATCGCTCGGCGCGCTTGTAGGAGCTCGTCATGAGCATCGCCATCGATACTGCCGCCACGATGACGCAGCCCGCGCGCACGGGCAGCCCAAAGAGCATCTGGAGCGCGATCGCACCGCCCAGGACTTCGGCCATGGCGGTGGCGATGGTCGCGAGATAGGCACTGGCGAGTACCGTGCGTCCCACGATGCGGGGGAGAAAGCGGGTCGTGGCCTCGGCAAGACAGGCGCCCGTGGCGATACCCAGGTGTGCCGCGTTGTGCTGCAGCACAATGAGCATAATCGTGGACAGCGTGACGATCCACAGCAGCGCGTAGCCAAACTGCGAGCCCGCGGCCATATTGGAGGCCCAGTTGCCCGGATCGATAAAGCCGACGGTCACGAGCAGCCCAGGGCCGATATGCCGCGCAATGTCTAGGCCTCCGTGACCACCAGTGCGTCGGGGGCCAAAATGATGTTTGAGATGGTTGATCATGGTGCGCTCCTGCGTATGGGCGGCGTGACGTCGCATCTGGGTCGTGCGGCGCCACGCGTCGGATTTGGGTTGGAGCTACTTGTGCGCTTTGCCCTGATTGGCCACGGCGTCGATCTTGGCGGCGATGGTCGCCGGGTCGCCGATGTAGCGCTTGTCGAGGACATTGAAATCGGTATCGAAGGTGTAGACGAGCGGCACGCCGGTGGGGATGTTGACCTTGAGGATCTCCTCGGGCGTGAGGTGCTCGAGCTTCATGACGAGTGAGCGCAGGGAGTTGCCGTGTGCGGCGATGAGTACGCGCTTGCCGGCGAGCATCTGGGGGCGAATCTCATCCTCAAAATAAGGCCAGGCGCGGGCGATCGTGTCCTTGAGGCACTCGGTATAGGGCAGCTGATCGGGCGCGACATCACGGTATTGCTCCTGGGTGTGGGGATCGCGCGCGTCGTCCGGCTCGAGTGCCGGCGGGCAGACATCGAAGGAGCGGCGCCAGATGAGCACCTGCTCGTCGCCGTGCTCCGCTGCGGCATCGGCCTTGTTGAGACCCTGCAACGCTCCGTAGTGGCGCTCGTTGAGCTTCCAGGATTTGATGACGGGCAGCCACTCGCGATCCATTTGGCCGAGCACGATGTTGAGGGTGTGGATCGCGCGCTTGAGACGCGAAGTGTAGCAGACGTCAAAGTCGAAACCGGCTTCTTTGAGGGCGCGGCCGCCTGCCGCCGCCTCTTCGCGGCCCGTGTCAGTGAGCTCGACATCGGTCCAGCCGGTGAACAGGTTGAGCTTGTTCCACTCGGACTCTCCGTGACGGATAAGGACGAGTTGCATCGTCTGCTGGTCTGCTTGGTGCGCCATAGGGGCCTCCTTGATCTGGCACGGTGTGCGTGCCGTTTGCTTGACGCCGCAAAGGATACCCGTTTTAAGCTTAAAAGTTAACCAAGACTAACAAAATTGTTGTATTTGAATGGGATGGTGAAAGGGGGCTGCCGAAATGTCTCGATCTGTAACAACTAGGGATGGAAATTGGGCCTAGGTGTTACAGATCGAGACAGGAAGAAATGGTCCTATGGAAAATCTCGATCTGTAACAGTTAGCTGCAAAAACCGGCCCTTCATGTTACAGATTGAGACATTCGGAGCCGTCTCTCGAAAACATCTCAATCTGTAACAGTTAGTCGTCGAAATTGGGTCTTACTGTTACAGATTGAGATGTTTGAAGAGGTGAGTTTGCAGGCCGAACTTGGGGCCTATGTTTTCGCCCTTGAGGTCGGCGGTGCCCACTCGTAAGGTGTGCGTTACGCGATTGTTTCGAAACGGGTGGGAAACACAACGGGCCGACGATGCTCCTACTATGCCTATTCAACTGACTGTCTAAATATCTAGGGGAGGATCGCGATGCAGGCAGATTCCGCTCAGCAGCAGGGCCTTTATCGCCCCGAATTCGACCACGATGCATGTGGCATCGGCGCGCTTGCCGATATCAACGGTGAGCGCCATCACCAGATTCTGGACGACGCACTGTCCATTCTGGTCAACTTGGAGCACCGCGGCGGCACGGGACTCGAGAAGAATACCGGCGATGGCGCTGGCATCCTGTTCCAGGTTCCGCATCACTTTTTCCGTAAAGAGGCTCAAAAGTGCGGTCAGATTCTGCCGGCAGAGGGCGACTATGGCGTGGCCATGCTGTTCTTCCCGCAGGACGACAAGGGCGTAGAGGATGCCCGCCGCGTGTTTGAGGAGGGCTGTGCCGAGGCCGGCGTGCCGCTGCTCTTTTGGCGCGAGGTGCCCGTCGACCCGCACGACCTGGGCGAGACGGCCCGCGCCTGCATGCCCACTATCCTGCAGGCCTTCCTGGGCCGTCCGGACGACACGCCCGCCGGCGATGCCTTTGAGCGTCGCCTGTACGTGTGCCGCCGCACCATCGAAAAGAAGGCCGATGCCGAGTTTGCCCTGCGAGACAAGATCTTCTACGTGTGCTCCATGAGCTCGCGCACCATCGTGTACAAGGGCATGCTGGTCGCCACGCAGATGCGCCGCTTCTTCATCGACCTCAACGACGCCGCCGTCAAAACGGCCGTGGCGCTCGTCCACTCGCGCTACTCCACCAACACCACGCCCAGCTGGGAGCGTGCGCACCCCAACCGCTTTATCATCCATAACGGCGAGATCAACACCCTCAAGGGCAACGTCAACTGGATTCGCGCCCGCGAACCCAACCTGTACAGCCCCGTGCTGCAGCACGATCTTGAGCGCGTGATGCCCATCATCAACCGCGAGGGTTCCGACTCCGCGATTCTGGACAACGTGCTCGAATTCTTGGTCATGAACGGTCGCCCGCTCACGCGTGCCGCGTCCATGTTGCTGCCCGAGCCGTGGGACCACAACGATAGCCTGAGTGAGGAGCGCCGCGCCTACGACGCTTACCAGTCCATGCTCATGGAGCCCTGGGACGGCCCGGCGGCCATCGCCTTTACCGACGGTCGCACGCTGGGCGCCGCCCTCGACCGCAACGGCTTGCGCCCCGCCCGCTACTACGTGACGCGCGATGGCCGCTTTATGCTGGCAAGCGAGGTGGGCACCATCGAGGTGAGCCCCGAGAACATCCTGACGAGCGGCTGCCTGGGACCGGGCCAGATGCTCGAGGTCGATTTTGCCCGCGGCCGCGTGATCTACAACGACGAGCTGCGCGCCCGCTATGCCAAGGAGAAGCCCTACCGCGACTGGATTGCCGAGGAGACACTGACCGTCGACGCGCTCGATGAGCCCGCCGCGCCCGCGCCCGCCGAGGATGCCGAGGTGCCCGCCGCCGTGCGCATGGCCAAGCTCGGCTATCACTGGGATGATGTTGACGAGGTCGTGCGCCCCATGGCCCAGCAGGGCAAGGCCCCGCTCGCCTCGATGGGTATCGATGCGCCGTTGGTCTGCCTGTCCAAGAAGACGCGTTCGTTCTTTGACTACTTCTATCAGCTGTTCGCTCAGGTCACGAATCCTCCGATCGATGCCCTGCGCGAGCACATGGTGACTTCGACCACGCTCTACCTGGGCAACCACGGCAACCTGCTCGAGGATTCCCGCACGGCCTGTCAGCTGGTGCGCTTGGAGCGCCCATTGCTCAATGAGGAAGAGTTCGAGCATATCTGTGCCATCGACCGTGTTGGCTTTAAGACCCGTCGTTTCCGTGCCGTCTACCGCCGCGATGCCGGCGAGGGCGCGCTGCAGGCTGCGCTCAAACAGCTTGCCGAGGACGTTGAGGCTGCGGTCCGCGACGGCGTGAACATTGTGGTGTTGAGCGATCGTGCCGCTGCGGGCGAGGTGCCCGTGCCGTCGCTGCTCGCCGTGGGCTGTGTGCACAACCACCTGATTCGCGCTGGCGTGCGTACCTTTGCCGACATCGTGGTGGAGTGCGGCGACGCCGTGTCCCCGCACGACTTTGCGGCACTGGTGGGCTACTCCGCGAGCGGCATCTATCCGTACAACGCACATGCGTGCATCCGCGATCTGGCGGCACGCGGCGACCTGGACGTGACGGTCGAGCAGGGCATCGCCAACTACAACAAGGCTGCGACCGCCGGCATCGTTTCCATCATGTCTAAGATGGGCATCTCCACGGTGCAGAGCTACCATTCGGCGCAGATCTTCGAGGCCGTGGGCTTTACGCCGGAGTTCGTCAACGCGTACTTCGCCGGCACGGTGAGCCGTGTGGGCGGTATGGGTGTCGAGGACGTTGAGTGCGAGCAAAACGAGCGCTACGACGCCGCGCTCGCTATCCTTAAGAGCCCGGCTCCCGATCAGCTGCCCACACTGGGTCTGACCAAGTGGCGCCCGCTCGGCGGCGAGGATCACCTCATCGATCCGCAGACTGTCTACTTGCTGCAGACCGCCTGCCGTGAGGACAGCTACGACACCTTTAAGGAGTACAGCGCCCGCCTGCACCGCACCGGCCGCGCCGTGCGCCTGCGCGACCTGCTGGACTTTGATGCCAGCGGTCGCACTCCGGTGGCACTCGACGAGGTCGAACCCGCACTCAACATCGTCCGCCGCTTTAACACCGGCGCCATGTCGTATGGCTCCATCAGCAAAGAGGCGCACGAGTGCATGGCCATCGCCATGAACCGCCTGCACGGCCGTTCCAACTCCGGCGAGGGCGGTGAGGATCCGCGTCGCGAGACCCCGCTGGCTAACGGTGATTCCAAGAACTCCGCGATCAAGCAGGTGGCAAGTGCGCGCTTTGGCGTGACGAGCCGCTACCTGTGCAGCGCCTTCGAGATTCAGATCAAGATGGCCCAGGGCGCCAAGCCCGGCGAGGGTGGCCACCTGCCCGGCAAGAAGGTCTACCCCTGGATTGCCGAGGTCCGTCAGTCTACGCCCGGCATCGGCCTGATCTCGCCTCCGCCGCATCACGACATCTACTCCATCGAAGACCTGGCCGAGCTCATCTTTGACCTTAAGAACGCCAACCCTGGCGCACGCGTGTCGGTCAAGCTGGTCAGCGAGGCCGGCGTCGGCACCATCGCCACCGGTGTGGCCAAGGGCGCTGCCGACAAGATCTTGATCAGCGGCCACAATGGCGGCTCGGGTGCCGCTGCTCGCGATTCGATCTGGCACGCCGGTCTGCCGCTGGAGCTTGGCCTTGCCGAGGCCCAGCAGACGCTGCTGCAAAACGGCCTGCGCTCGCGCGTGGTGCTCGAGGCCGACGGCAAGCTCATGGACGGCACCGATGTTGCCGTCGCCTGCCTGCTGGGCGCCGAGGAGTTTGGCTTTGCGACCATGCCGCTCATCTCGATGGGCTGCCTCATGCAGCGCGACTGCCAGCAGGATACCTGCCCCGCCGGCATCGCCACGCAAAACTGCCGCCTGCGTCGCGGCTTCCGCGGCAAGCCCGAACACGTCGAGCACTTTATGCTCTTTGTTGCCGAGCAACTGCGCGAGGTCATGGCGAGCCTGGGCTTCCGCACCGTCGACGAGATGGTCGGCCATCCCGAGTGCTTGCGCCAGATTGAGGTCCCGGGCAACCGTAAGGCCAACCTGCTCGATCTGTCGCCCGTGCTGGCGAGCGCGACCTGCGAGTTCGGTGCCCATATCCCGGGTGCCGACGGTCGTCACTTCCTGCCGCAGATGGCCGCGGACAGCGAGCTCGACAAGACGCTCGACTCCACGCTGTTCGTGCCCTATACGGCCGATGCCCGTGCGCACCTGCGTCCGATTCGCTTCCGCGCCGATATCGCCAACGTCAACCGTTGCGTGGGCACCATCCTGGGCAACGCGGTGACCAAGGCACATCCCGAGGGCTTGCCCGCCGGCTCCATCACCGTCGATTGCGATGGTTCGGCCGGTCAGAGCTTTGGCGCGTTCCTGCCGCGTGGCATTACGCTCAACGTGTGCGGCGACGCCAACGACTACTTTGGCAAGGGCCTTTCGGGCGGCGAGGTGTCGGTGCGCCCCAACCCGCATGCGACCTACAAGTTCGACGAGAACATCATCGTGGGCAACGTTGCGTTCTTTGGCGCCACGAGCGGTCGCGGCTTCATTAACGGCCTGGCAGGCCAGCGCTTTGGCGTACGCAACTCCGGTGCCACGGTGGTGGTCGAGGGTTGCGGCAACCATGGCTGCGAGTACATGACGGGTGGTCTGGCGCTCGTCCTGGGCGAGGTCGGGCAGAACTTCGCCGCTGGCATGACGGGTGGCGTGGCCTACGTCTTTGACCAGTACGGCACGCTCAGTGCCCGCGTGAACCACGAGAGCGTTGAGCTCAAGGCCCCGACGGCCGGCGAGCTGGCACAGATTCGTGCGCTCATCCAGGAGCACGTGGACGCGACGCAGAGCCCGCGCGGCATTAAGCTGCTCTACAGCTTTGAGACGATGAGCAAGCACTTTGTGAAGGTCATTCCGACCGAGTACGAGCGCGTGCTGGCGATTGTCGCTGGGGCCGAGGCCGTGGGCAAGACACATGCGCAGGCAGAGGAGCTGGCGTTTGACATTGTGACCGGTCGCGCGAGCGCCGCGGATGTTGCTCGCTTCGATGCTGCGGGTGCTGTGCCCGCCGCCGCCAGCTCTGTTGCTTCGACCAAGAAGGAGGCGTAAGTGCCATGGGTAAGCCCGGTGCTTTTCTTGATATCGATCGCGTGGCCCACGAGCTTCGCCCCGTGGAGGAGCGCAGCCGCGATTTCGATCCGCTGTACGTGGAGCTCGACGACGACGCACGTCGTGCCCAGGCGAGCCGTTGCATGATGTGCGGTGTGGCGTTTTGTCAGATGGGCGCGAGCTTTGGCAAGGCACGCCCGAGCGGCTGCCCGCTGCACAACCTGATTCCCGAGTGGAATGAGCTGGTGTACCGCGGCCGCTGGGACGAGGCTGCCGAGCGTCTGTCGCTCACCTCGCCCATGCCTGAGTTTACGAGTCGCGTGTGCCCGGCACTGTGCGAGGCCGCGTGCAACCTGGGCTCGGTCGACGGCCAGCCCACGACGATTCACGACAACGAGCGTGCGATCAGCGACCATGAGTGGGCCAACGGCGGTCCGCGTCGCTTTGAGCCGGCAGGGGAGGGCGCACCCACGGTTGCCGTGGTTGGTTCCGGCCCGGCTGGTCTGGTGGCTGCATGGGAGCTTGCGCGTCGCGGCGCCCGCGTGACGGTGTTTGAGCGCGACGACCGCCCGGGCGGTCTGCTCATGTACGGCATTCCCAACATGAAGCTCGAGAAGTCTGTGGTCGAGCGTCGCGTGGCACTTATGCGCGAGTTGGGCATTGTGTTTGAGCTGGGTGCCGACGTGACGGACCCTGCGGTGGCGGCCAAGCTCAATGGCTTTGACGCCGTTGTGGTGGCTGCCGGTGCTCGTGCGCCCCGCGGTCTTTCGGCTACGAACGTGGATGCCCCAGGCGTGGTGTATGCCGTGGACTATCTGACGGCTTCGACTGTGTCGGTACTCGACGGCGGTGAGCCCGCTATTGAGGCGCGCGGCCTGGACGTCGTGGTCATTGGCGGCGGCGATACCGGCAACGACTGCGTGGGTACCGCGGTGCGTCAGGGTGCGCGCAGCGTCCGCCAGTTTGAGTTCCTGCCGGCCGCGCCCGATAAGCGTGCGGCGAGCAACCCCTGGCCGCAGTGGCCCAACGTTAAGAAGACCGACTACGGTCAGCAGGAGGCTATCGCTGCCATGGGCGGCGAGATGCGTGCTTGGGGCGTGGATACGCTCGAGGTGCTGCTGGACAAGAAGGGCGCGGCCGCGGGTCTGCGCGTGGTCGATCTGGACTGGTCGGCCGGCAAGCCCGAACGCATTGCGGGCTCCGAGCACGAGGTGCCGGCCCAGCTGGTGCTCATCGCCTGCGGCTTTACGGGTCCGGAGCGCAGCGTGTTCGATGCCGTCGGCGTGCCTGTTGCTACGGCGGGCCGCCCGCTGCCCGTGATGGCTTCCGAGGGCTCGCACCTTGCAGCCCGCGTGGATGGCGTTGCTGCGGATGCCGCGCCGGTGTATGTGGCCGGCGACGCCCGCAACGGCAGCTCGCTCGTGGTGAGCGCCATGGCAGACTCCCTGGCCTGCGCGGCCGAGGTTGCCGAGGCGCTGGAGCTGTAAAGTAGTCATTTAAGAACGTCCTCAATGACTAGTCATTTTTTGTCTAGTCGTTGGGGACACTCTTTGCGAGTGATTTGCTCGTTTGTCGACGTACGGGTGTTCATTTGTCGACTTCTTGGGCTGTGGTCACCTGTTGTTTCTGTGGTGGCTGCAGGCATCTGGCTCAAAAGGGCGGGCTGGCCGTCTATGTTTGCCTGCGGTTTTGTTGCGGTGCGCATTTTCGGTCAAGCTTTTCGTCAAGTGTTTGGTCAGCATCTGGTTTGCAGCCGGAGGCCTATTTTGCCCGCGCTGGTCGTGGCTGCCCACCCTCCTCGTAAGCTCAAATTGAGGTCCATCAGTTTGAGGAGGATGCCATGACTGACCACGCTTTTGACCGAGCAGAGCTGGCTGAAGCCGTCGGCAACGATATTGCCGACATGGCTCACTTTTGGATGCTGCGGAAGTTTCAATTCCTGGAGCCGGCACGCGAACAGTTCGAGGTCATTGTCGACCCGTGGCTCAGCTATTGCGAGGGGCCTTCTCAAAACGAAATCATGGCCTACAACATGGCGTTTACCGATTGGCTGCTCTTCGAGCGCCCCTATCGCCATGGCAAAACGCTGCTTGAGCTATATGTTGACGAGCCGCCGGCATCGCTTTCGCCTGCCTCGCTCAAGCGGCTCGAGCAGGTACGCGACACGCAGTATTTCTCGCGCTTTGGCATTTTGGACAAGAATCCTGCGTCCGGCATGGTCGTGCTGAAGGACACGCGCACCGATCATCGCTTTGATGTCTACGACCCGCATATCGTGCAGAAGGAGCATTGGAACGACGGCGCGATTGCGGTGCGCCTTGCCTGCGTCGACGATGCCTGGCTTACGGCGGGGCAGCTCTACTTGTATGACATCGCGCGCCTGAACGACACGGCGGTCGATGGGCCGGGTGCGGTGCATCCCGAGGACCTGCAGGACGGCTTTGACACCTCGTGCATCAGCTTTTTCTTGCGTCTGGTCCGCGACATCATGGGTGCCCAGGGGCGGTACGTAAAGTCGCTCAATATCTACGAGCAGGAGTGGGAGTAGGGGATGGGTAGTTGTCGCCTGCCCTGCCTTTTGCCTTTTTGTCTCGATCTGTAACGTTTGGGGACAAAAAACCGGTCTACCTGTTACAGAACGAGACGAATGCTTGGGCGCCGCTGGTTTGTCTAAATCTGTAACGTTTAGGGGCCTGGAGAACGTCTTACTGGTACAGATCAAGACGTTTGTCGGTGGAGGCAACGGTGACGATGGTCCATTTGTCCGATGTGGTGGTGATGGAAGTGTCTAATACCGTTTTCAAGCACAAGCATACGACTCGCAACACGTTGGCGCGGAATAGGATGCTCGCGCGACTCACGGAGGCGACCGAGCAAGGTGCGCTGCTCACAACGCATGACAATGCCGAGCTCATGTGGCTGCGGCGTCATGTTGGAACCGACGATATCGCGGAACCCGAGCCGTATTTGTTCTGCTTTCAACATGATTGGGGTGTGCTGACGCCGGCGGAGCGAACGCTGCGTACCATCAAAGGGCTTGCAGAGTTTCATCCCGATTGGGCGTTTTGGGGCTATGACGCGGCGCTTTTGTGGGGCCTGGAGGTGCCGAATGATCTGCTTGGGTCGCGTTTTCTTGTTAAGACGGGTTGTTCGGTGACGTTGAGCGGCGGGTGCAGGTTGTTGCGTCCGCAGATGGCGGGCGCACTCGAGCATGTTGATGGCGTGCGGGTGACGTCGTTTTGGCGCACGGTGGAGGATTGCCTACTGCGTGCGCCGTTCTCCTATGGGTTGGCGATTGCCGATTCTGCACTGCGGGCGAAAGGCGTATCACGTGGGGATTTGTGCGAGCGCCTCCGCGCCGATTGCGAGGGCAGGCGAGGGTATCGCAGGGCACAGGTGATTGCGTCGTATGCGGACGGGCTGTCTGAAAACGGCGGCGAGTCTCGGTTCCGAGCATTCTTTATTGCGTACGGCTTTCCGGTTCCGGAGCTGCAGGTGGAGTTTCGCGACCCGCTCGATCCGAGCCAGGTGTTTCGCGTCGACTATTTTTGGCGGCTCGAGGACGGGACGTGTGTCATCGGCGAGCTCGACGGAAAGGGGAAGTACACCTTGCAGAGCGGCGAGGGTCGGGAGTCGGTTGACCCATTCGTGGTAGAGCGTCAGCGGGAATCTCATCTGACAATGCTCGGGCATAAGGTGCTTCGGTTTACGTTTAACGAACTCAAAGACCCGGGGAAGCTAGTCGAGAAAATGAGGCTGGCGGGTATTCCTCGGCAGGTTGAATTGGCTGAGGAGTGGAGATGCCAGTGGTATGGGCGCTGAGAGGTTTTGTCTCGATCTGTAACGTTTAGAGGTTGTTTGAGCTCGTAATTGTTACAGATCGAGACAAGCCGGTGAAACGTCGACCGAATGTCTCGATCTGTAACATCAGGGGGCCCAATAACCCTGTACCTGTTATAGATCGAGAGATTTCCCTAGTGCCGCTGGGATGGGACTGCAACGTATTCCGTCCCCCACATCCTCTCTTCCTTCCGTTAACCGATGCGTCTGCAGCAATCCAGCGGGACTAGGTGATAATGGACAAATGTTCAAGTTAATCGTGAGGGAGGAGCTCGATATGGCATCTGCCGATCGTTCCACGTTGTTTATCAATGCGACCATTCTGGATGGTTCGGAGCATATGGAGCCGCAACCCGATATGGCCGTGACTGTTGAGCGCGGCGTCATCACCTGGATGGGGCCGAGTGCTGTGGCGCAGGCGCCCGCGGGTGCCGAGGTTATCGACCTGGGCGGTGCGTATCTCATGCCCGGTCTCATCAATATGCACGTGCACCTGTGCGGCTCGGGCAAGCCTGTCTCGGCCGGCGATGCGGGAGCGCTGATGAAGAAGCTCGATAATCCCGTGGGGCGTGCCATCGTCCGCCGCATCCTCAAGGGCAGTGCCCAGCAGCAGCTGGCAAGCGGCGTGACCACGGTGCGCGGCGCGGGCGACCCGCTGTTTGCCGACATCGCCGTGCGCGACGCTATCGACGCCGGTAAGTATCAGGGTCCGCGTCTGGTAGCGCCGGGAACGGGCGTCACGGTGCCGGGCGGCCATGGTGCGGGCTTGTTCGCCCAGGTGGCCAACAGCCCCGTCGAGGCAGCCGAGCAGGTGCGAGACCTGTATGCGCGCGGCGCCGACGTCATTAAGCTGTTCGTAACGGGCGGTGTGTTCGATGCGACCGAGGTGGGCGAGCCGGGCGTGCTGCGTATGCCGGTGGAGGTTGCCGCGGCGGCGTGCAAGGCGGCGCACGAGGTGGGCCTGCCGGTTATGGCTCATGTCGAGAGCACCGAGGGCGTGAAGGCCGCGCTTGAGGCCGGGGTCGACACGATCGAGCACGGTGCCCCGATGACGCCCGAGATTCTGGAGCTGTACCGTGGCGCCGCGGGCACGCAGCTCGAGGGACGTGCGCCCAGCGTTACCTGCACTATCAGCCCAGCGCTGCCGTTTGTATTGCTCGATCCGGAGAAGACCCATTCGACTGACACGCAAAAGAAGAACGGCGACATCGTGTGCTCGGGCATCATCGAGAGCGCCCGTGCCGCACTGGAGGCTGGCGTTAAGGTGGGCCTGGGCACGGACTCGAGCTGCCCGTTCGTGACGCAGTACGACATGTGGCGTGAGGTGGTCTATTTTGCCAAGTGCGTGGGCGTGAGCAACGCCTTCGCGCTGCATACGGCTACGCAAGTCAATGCCGAGCTGCTGGGGCTGGGCGGCGAGACCGGCACAATCGAGTGCGGCAAGGCCGCCGATATCCTGGTGACGCGTAAGAATCCGCTCGATGACCTGTGCGCTCTGCGTGAGCCGATACATGTGATGTGTCGCGGTGATCTGGTACGCAAGCTCAAGGTGAAGCGTATTCCCGAGGTGGACGCCGAGCTCGACGCGATTATGGCCATGCCGGCCGAGGCGCTGGCCGAGGAGCTGGCCCGCGACGGTGTGGCGTAGACGTGACAAAGGGACAGCTCCGTTGCCGCATACAAAAAGCCGAGGTCTCAACACGGGGCCTCGGCTTTTTTATCGAACAAATACTTAAGATTTGGGACAAATAAACCTGATTAATTAATCCCGCGTGCGGGCGCTAGGAGCGGGTTTCCATCTTGGCGTGGCACTTGGGGCAGGTGACGCGGATCTTGCCTTTGCCCTTGGGGACGGAGAGCATCTGGCCGCAGTTGGGGCACTTGAGGTATGCCGTAGTTTTGCGACCCTTCCACATCTTCTTGGCCGTGCGCTTGGCGCGCTCAAAGTCTTCCTTGCTCGTTCCAGCCGCGCGCGAGGTGCTGGCTGCTGCAGCGCCGCCGCCCAAGCTGGCGACGAACTTGCCCAAGCCGGGGACGTTCGCGGTCGCGGCGACAAAGGCAGCGTTTTCCTTGCGACGCGCATCGATGTTTTTGGACAGGCCGCGCAGCACGCCAATCACGATCACGGCGATGGCGATCCAGCTGAGCCACTGGATGCGGGCTATCGATCCGATCATCGCGATGACGATGCCGGCAAAGCCCATAACGATGGTGAGCTCATCGGCGCCATTGCGGCCCTTCATAAAGTCATTCATGCAAATTGCCTTTCGTTCGATATGCTGCACGCCTTTATGCCCGATTTAGAGCAAGGGGGACAGGTTAATCTGCACCAAGGTGGTGCAAACGTACCTATCCCCGATGCACCAAGATGGTGCAAAGAAGTCTGTCTCCAATGCCCCAATCACTTGGAGAGCTTGTCGACGACGCGTTCGATCTCGGCGAGCTTGGCGGCCTTGAGGTCTTCGTCGCCCGATTCGATTGCCGAAGTCACGCAGCCCTCGATATGTGCCTTGAGCACGTCGGCGTTAATGCGCGCGAGGAGCGCCTGTGTGGCCATAAGCTGCGTGGAAATATCGACGCAGTAGCGGTCCTCCTCGACCATCCGCAGGATGCCGTCGATCTGACCGCGTGCCGTCTTGAGCATGCGGGTCACCGATTTATGGTCTGCCATCATGGCGGGTCCTCGTTTCTGGTCGGGGTGCGCGTGGGTCGTTACGCGGCGGTTACGGACAGGGCGTGAAACTTCTCGCCGGCGCCCTCGACGGCGGCGGCGAGCTGCTCGGCGGTCACGGTGTCGGCACACTCCACCTGGACGGTCTGAGTCTCGTGATCGGCGTCGGCGTCGGTCACGCCGGCCACGTTGAGCAACGCCGTCTCGACGGTGGCGTCGCAGTGGCCGCACATGAGGCCGGAAGTCTTGATTGTGTAACGCATGGGTATTCCTCTCTGTTGTGTCGGCTTTCCCAGGCACCCGACCTTGACCTTCAAGCCGTCGCTCGCGTACCAAAGTACGCGTCGCTCCTCTTTCAGGTCAATCTCTGGCACCTGGAAAACCCGTTCTAAATGGACGTAATAGTGAGCCTATTTTGCCACTTTAGGCTTAAAGGTTCGCAGGCGCAGCGCGTTGGAAACAACACACACGCTCGACAGGCTCATGGCCGCGGCGCCGAACATCGGCGAGAGCTGCCAACCGGTGAGGGGGAAGAACACACCGGCCGCCAGCGGAATGCCGATGCCGTTGTAGAACAGCGCCCAGAACAGGTCCTGCTTGATGTTGCGGATCGTGGCGCGCGAAAGCTCGATGGCGCGGGCGACGTCCATGAGATCGCTGCGCATGAGTACCACGTCGGCGCCCTCCTTGGCGATGTCGGCGCCTGTGCCGATCGCAAGGCCCACGTCGGCGCGCGCCAGGGCGGGGGAGTCGTTGATGCCGTCGCCCACCATGGCGACCTTGCCGCCCGCATCCTGCAGTTCGCGCACGTGGCGCTCCTTGTCGGCGGGGAGGACGTCGGCGATGACCTGCGCACGGTCGAGGCCCACGCGGCGGGCGATGGCCTCGGCCGTCACGCGGTTGTCGCCGGTGAGCATGCGCACGTCGACGCCGAGCGAACGCAGCGCGGCGATGGCCTCGGCGCTCGTCTCTTTGACCTCGTCAGCCACGGCGATGGTACCGACAAGCTCGCTGTTCTTGGCAAAGAACAGCGGTGTCTTGCCTTCGGCGGCGAGCTGTTCGGCAAGGCCCGCGGGCACGGTAACGCCCAGCTCGTCCATCAGACGCACGTTGCCGGCTGCGATGACATTTTGTCCCTCGCGCGCCGTAACGCCACGACCGGGCACGGCGGCAAAGTCCTCGACCATGCGCGCGACAATTCCGCGCGCCTCGCACTCGGCCATAATCGCCTCGGCCAGCGGGTGCTCGCTTGAGCGCTCCAACGCGGCGGCCAGCTTGAGCAGCGCCTTTTCGCTCATGGCGCGCGAGCCGTCAGCACGCGTGGCTACCACGATATCGGTCACGGCAGGCTTGCCGCGGGTGACCGTGCCCGTCTTATCGAGCACCACCGTGCCCACGCTGCGCAGATTCTCCAGCGCTTCGGCGCTCTTAAACAGAATGCCCATCTCGGCGCCCTTGCCGGTGCCCACCATAATGGCGACGGGCGTGGCTAGGCCGAGTGCACACGGACAGCTGATCACCAGCACAGCGACGGCGGAGGTGAGCGCTTCGTTGACGCTTCCGGTCAGTGTCATCCACGCCAAGAAGGTCACGGCCGAGATCACGAACACCACGGGCACGAACACGCCGGCGACCTTGTCGGCCATGCGGGCGATGGGCGCCTTGGTGGCGTTGGCGTCCTCGACAAGCTTGATGATCTTGGCGAGCGATGTCTCGGCACCCACACGCGTGGCGCGGAAGGTAAACGAGCCGGTGCGGTTGACGGTGGCGGCGTTGACGGTGTCACCGGCGGTCTTTTCCACGGGGATGGACTCGCCGGTCAGCGCGCTCTCGTCCACGGCCGAGCTGCCCTCGAGCACCACGCCATCGACGGGGATGGACTCGCCGGGGCGTACGCGCAGGATCTGGCCGGGAAGGATGCTGTCGACGTCGACGGTGGTCTCGCTGCCGTCCTCTGCCACGACGGTCGCGGTCTTGGGCGCCAGGTCGATCAGCGCCTCGATAGCGCCGCCGGTTTTGGACTTGCTGCGCGTCTCGAGGTATTTGCCCACGGTGACGAGCGACAGGATCGTGCCTGCGCTCTCAAAATACAGATTGTCCATGCCCGTCATCATGGCCTCGTGGACCTGACCCGCGGCTAACTGGTCGGCCATGATGAACATGGCGTAGAGCGACCAGGCGATGGAGGCGGTGGCGCCCACGGCGATGAGGGCGTCCATGGTGGGCGCGCCGTGCGCGAGCGATTTAAACCCGTTGATAAAGTACGCGTCGTTGACATAGACGATGGGGATGAGCAGGACGAGCTCGGTGAGGGCGAGCGTCATGCTGTGGGTATGGTCGGTGAAGACGCCGGGCAGCGGCCAGCCAAGCATGTGCCCCATGCCTATGTAGAACAGCGGGATGAGGAATACGATTGAGACGATGAGACGAGTGCGCATGGCAGAGGCGGCGGCCTCCAGTTTTTTGGTGGGCGACTCCATATGGGCGGCGCCGGACCTGGCTTGCGTACTGCCGCTTTGGGCGGCGTCGGTGCCCGTGCTGACGGGTGAGGCCGAGTAGCCAGCGCGATCGACGGCGGTGCAGATGTCGTCGGGAGTGACCTGCGCGGGGTCATAGTCGACCATCATGGAGCCGGCGAGCAGATTGACCGCGACGCTCTCGACGCCGTCGAGCTTGCTCACGGCGCGGTCTACGTGCGCCTGGCAGGCGGCGCAGGTCATACCGCCCACGTCGAACGTATCTTGAGCCATGGCTTCTCCTTTCTGCAGTTAGGTGTTGTAATTGTTAACCTGCCGATACTGTACACCCATACCCCCTGGGGGTGTCCAGTGCAGAAAGAAATGTATGACATTTCGATACAGATGAGGGTGGCTGCTCAATCGTTGTCAGTCCCTGTCAAACATCTCAATTTGTAATATCTAGCAGGGAAAATGACCTCTAATTGTTATAGATCGAGATTTTGTTTTGCGAGGTTTGAGTTTGTCTCGATCTATAACAGCTGGACCGGTTTTTGCTGAGTATCTGTTATAGATTGAGACAATTGGCCCAGGCCCGCCCCGTCCGCCCCGTCATCTGTGGTTTACGTGGGGGCATACGGAGTACGGGTATACTAACCGGCGGCGAATCTGCTCCATCGCTTAGAGCTGCTGCGTCTGGACGGCGCGTGATAGGGCTGCCAAAGCGATCGCCAGCGTGCTGAGCAACGTCCTCTCTGTGCGCACCTGTTTTTGTATGTATTAGCGCACTACCAAGCACGCTCGCGCGGCCGCATGCCGTGCCCATAACGCGTGCAGATAAGGAACAACAACATATGCGTAATTCTGTATCCGACGTCACCGACGCCGAGATCCTGGACGAGACCCGCGAGGCCATGACCCAGGCTGCCTTCGATGCCGCCGATGAGGCCAATGCTGCCCAGGCCGTCGAGTCCGCGACCGAGAGCCTGCCCGCCTTTGACGAGCTGGGCCTTTCCGACGAGATACTTCGTGCTATCGAGAACCTGGGCTACACGGCGCCCACGCCCGTGCAGGCCGGCTCCATCCCCGTGGTGCTCGAGGGCCGCGACTTGCTTGCCGCCGCTCAGACCGGCACCGGCAAGACGGCTGCCTTTTTGCTGCCGACCATGAACAACCTGGAGCACATCGCTCCGCCCAAGCCCGTGCGCGAGCGCGGAGGCCGCAACCGCCGTCGCGGCGCCAAGAAGCCCGAGGGCAACGGTCGCGGTCCCGTGATGCTCGTCATCACCCCCACGCGCGAGCTTGCCCAGCAGATCGATGAGGTCGCCGGCAAGATTGCCGACGTCACCGGCCATGTCGCCGTGACCGTCGTGGGCGGCGTGAGCTACAAGCCGCAGACCGCGGCGCTCAAGTATGGCTGCGACATCCTGGTCGCCACGCCGGGCCGTCTGGTCGACCTGATCGAGCAGGGCGCCTGCCACCTGAACGAGGTCAAGGTGCTGGTGCTCGACGAGGCCGACCGCATGCTCGACATGGGCTTTTTGCCCGCCGTTCGCCGTATTGTGCGCGAGACGCCGGCCGAGCGCCAGACGCTGCTGTTCTCGGCCACGCTCGACGAGGAGGCTGTGGGCGAGATCACCGACCTGGTGAGCGACCCGGCACGCGTGGAGATCGCGCCCGCCACGTCGACCGCCGACACCGTCGACCAGTTTGTGTTCCCGGTGTCCATCGAGGCCAAGAACAACCTGCTGCCCGAGTTCCTCAAAAAGGAGGGCCCGGAGCGCACTATCGTCTTTATGCGTACCAAGCACCGCGCCGACAGCTGCTGCCGTCGTCTGGAGCGTAAGGGCATCAAGGCCGCCGCGATTCACGGCAACCGCAGCCAGGCCCAGCGCGAGCGCGCGCTTTCGGCCTTCCGCGACGGCACCGTCGACGTACTGGTGGCAACCGATGTCCTCGCCCGCGGCATCGACATCAGCGACGTGCGCTACGTCGTGAACTTTGACGTGCCGGCCGAGCCGACCGACTACATCCACCGCATTGGCCGCACGGGTCGTGCCGGCGAGCTGGGCTGGGCCATCACGTTCGTGACCGAGCAGGATGTCGATGAGTTCTACGAGATCGAGAAGCTCATGGACAAGACGGCCGACATCTACGAGGCCGGCGACCTGCATGTGGGTCCCAACCCGCCCGCCGTTGATCCCGAGCGCGATCCTGCGGCCTTTAAGGTGAAGAAGAAGACCAAGCGCGGCAAGTCCAAGAGCAAGAAGAAGCTTGAGCAGGCACGTCGCGACGGCAAGCGCAACGGCGATGACTACGGCGATGTGGCCGGTCGTTCCAACCGCGGCCGCGACGAGCGTCGTGGCGACGGCGAGCGTCCGAGCCGTCCCAAGCGTGGCGGTAAGACCCGCGTGCGCGAGGGCGTTCAGGCTCGCGTGGACGAGGCCGTGGAGAGTGTGGCCCGCGAGATGGCTGCCGAGGAGCGCGGCGGTGCTGCTGCCGTCGAGCAGGCCCCGCGCGGCAACCGTGCCGAGCGCCGTGCCAAGCAGTTCCAGGGCGAGGCGCATCGCCGTCGCCGCGAGGACGAGGACCGTGGCGGTCGTCGTCGTGTTGAGCGCGAGGACGAGGGCCGTGGTTCACGCGGCGGCAAGCGCGGCTCGGGTGACCGTCGTCGCTCCGGTCGCAATGACGAGCGCAGTGGCCGTGACGAGCGTCGCGGTGGCGAGGGCCGTGGTTCGCGTGACGAGCGTGGTACCCGCAGCGGCGAGTCCCGCGGCGGCAAGCGCTTTGACGAGCGCGGGGGTCGCGAGGGTGGCCGTGGCGGCGAGCGTCGCGAGGGCGCTCGTGGCAACGGTGGCCGCAGCGGCGCCGGTCGTTCGAATGAGTCGCGTGATCGTCGCGACCCGCGTGCCAGCCGCGATCGTCGCGATGACTGGCGCAACTACGATGACACCCGCGAGGAGCGCCGTGGCGGCTATCGCGGCGGGCGTGGCGGCAACCAGGCCGGCTCCCGCGGCGGTCGTGCCGGCGGTCGCGATAACCGTGGCAGCTATGGTAACAGCCGTGGCGGCAAGCGCGGCGGCAGCTCCCGTCGTCCCGGCGACGGCGGCGGCAAGCGCAAGTAGCATACGCGTCGCGCGGTAAGGCGAGATGAAATTGGGCCCCGAGCAGACTGTGCTCGGGGCCCTTTTTAGTGGGTGCAGTTTTAGGTGGGCCAGTCCCCCTCACGAAAATGCACGGAGGCGGTCGCGGCAAGAGATGTGGGCTATCGGCTTAGTTGGAGATTCGCGTATGCGGGGTTCTGGCATCGACGGAGAACATGAAGCTCCCCACTGACACGCGGCGGCTGTGGTGCCCGGGCGGACACGCCAGGGATTCCGCCCGCCGTCTGGCGCCCCTGCTGCAATCTTGCTTTCACGCTCGCATTCTTTTGGATGTGAGCGTGTTTTTTCACGGCATGCACGGGTCCCCCCGGGTGCACCGTGCATTTTTGGGAGTATTCAGCAGGCCGGGGCGGCTGCATACGCACCGGAAGCGTCTTTTTGGGCCAGCGAGATCCTTCGACAGACTATTTGGGTTGGCGGACGGGGTCCGACGCGGCAAAATCACGCGTTTCGCGTCGCGCCGGGCCCCAAAATGACGCCGATCGCGCGGCTTCCCCGATTCGCGGCGTCGCCGACGGGGACCGCGATGCTGAATATTCCGGTTTTTGCACGGTCCAAGCGGGGGTACGTTGGGACGGGAAGGGGTGCCCCCGTCTTTTTATGCATGACGCAAGCGAAATTATGCAAGACAATAGGGCACCATGCACCGGATACCCAGATTGGGGGCGACATGCGCCGCGATACGGGGTCGGGTGCCTCACCGGGAATAGCCACGAGGGTTACAAAACTATAGAGACATCCAAATATCGCCTAAAAACCGTTTATCGGAGAATAAATACCGTTCACCGGTCATAATGATTGTTCTGGCTTTGGGCTTGTCTACAATAGGTCCCGTAAAAAGAAATGCGGAAGGTTACCGAGTCCCTCGGACGTGGGCCTAACCAAAGTCTTTGAACGGGTGTGTCTCTATGGATGCATTCGCTTGATTTTGGTTGGGCTATATTTATGAAGGGACATGCCACCATGGGTTTCTTTTCTCGCCTGATGGGCGGTTCGGATGAGCAGAAGACTGCAGCTTCCGAGTTCGAAATCCTCGCTCCTGTTTCCGGCGAGCTTGTTCACCTAGAAAAAACCAATGATCCCGCTTTTAGCAGCCGTGCTGTGGGCGATGGCGTTGCCGTGGTTCCCCAAGAGGGAACGGTGTGCGCTCCTGTTTCCGGCACCGTCGCGGCGCTATTTCCGACTGAGCACGCGCTGGGCATCATGTCTGACGACAGCTCTGCTCAGGTGATGCTGCATATCGGAATCGACACTGTTAAACTTGAGGGCAAGGGCTTCCATGCGCTTGTTGCCCAGGGTGACCATGTCGACGCGGGCCAGCCCCTCGTCGAGGTCGATTTCGACGCGGTCCGCGCCGCCGGCTTCGATCCCACGGTCTTCGTTATCGTGTGCGAGCGCTCGGAGAATTCGACTCTTCGTGAGCATGCTTCCGGCCCTGTTGCTGTTAAAGAGCCTGTCGTCTGGCTTTCCGAGTAAATTCTTGTGGTGGGTACCGTGGTTATCAAGCGAGTTTTCAACAATAACGTCGCAATGGTCACTTCGGACGATGGCTCCGAGCTCATTGTCATCGGTCGAGGCCTCTGCTTTGGCCGTCATGCCGGCGACGCTATCGATGACGCATCGGTCGAAAAGACCTATGCGCTGCAGGAGGGCACTTCTCAGGATTCGCGTACGATTGACCGCTTGGCACATCTTTTAGAGTCCATCCCCACCGTCAACCTCGTGATTGCCGAGGACATTGTTCAGATGCTCCGTCGGGAGCTCAATGTTGATATCAACGACAAGATCCTCATTGCCCTCGCAGACCATATCGGCCTTGCTTTGGAGCGCGAGCGCAAGGGCGTCTCCTGCGAGAATCCGTTGCTGCTCGAGATCCAGCAGTTCTATCGCAAGGAGTATGCGCTTGCGGGCCGTGCGCTGCAGATTGTCAAGGAGTATATGGGCATCCAGATGAGCGAAGAAGAGCAGGGTTTTATTACGCTGCATATCGTCAACGCCACCGTGCCGCAACGCTCCGACCGTCTCATCATCTCGGTCCAGCTTGTTCGCGACGTGCTCGCGATTGTTTCCGAACGCTATGCTACGACCCTCGATAACACCTCGCTGCCCTATGAGCGTTTCGTTCGTCACCTGCAGTTTTTCGCACAGCGAGCGCTCGATCCTGCGGCCGGGCAAATCAATGGCGACGCGCTGTTCCGAATCGATGAAACGGCGTACCCGTGCGCATTCTCGTGCGCGGACGCCATAGCCGACCACTTAGCGTCTACCTATAACGTCGTCGTTACCGATGCCGAGAAGAGTTATCTCGCATATCACATTGTTAACCTGCTTGGAGAACCTGGTCTCTAGGCATAACGTGCCCACACATCGATTGATATAAGGCAAGGCTCACGGTCTTGTCCAGGGCACATCTGTCTTAATTTGCGGAAAAGGAAGGGGAGTACCGCTATGACCGCAAAAAAGAAGTTCAATTTCAAAGCGCCGTTGGAGGTGTTCGCGAAGTCTATCGTTCAGCCGATGATGTATCTCTCGGTTGCCGGCATTCTGCTCATCGTGGGCATTATTCTGACCAACAAGACCATCTGCGCCGTGATCCCCGTACTGGGCTCCGGTCCGTTCCAGCTTGTGGGCGCCGTTGTCTATCAGTCGCTGATGTTTATCATCAACAACCTCTCGATTCTGTTCTGCGTGGGCATCGCCGGCGCCATGGCAAAGAAGAACAAGGGCCATGCTTCGCTGATCGCCCTGATGTCGTTCTTCCTGTTCCTGCAGGCCAATAACATCGTGCTCAACGCCACCGGTTCTCTTGCCGAAGCGAGCGGCATGCTCGGCCTTACCGGAACCGGCCAGGCCACCGTTATGGGCATTCAGGTCCTCGATACCGGCGTGTTTGGCGGCATCATTCTTGGTTGCATCACCGGTGCCGTGTTCAACAAGTACTCGAACAAGCAGTTCCCCATTGCTCTTTCGATGTTCTCGGGCGTTCGCTTTCCGTTCCTGATCATGATCATCATTTCCTGGATCATGGGTGCTGGCTTCTGCATCGTTTGGCCTCCGGTTCAGGGTGCCATCTCCTCCGTTGCCGGCATCATTAAGGAATCGGGCAACATCGGTCTGTTTATCTACGGCATGCTCAACAAGCTGCTCGTTCCCACCGGTCTGCACCACCTCATCTACACCCCGTTCCAGTTCTCCGATGTGGGCGGCACCCTTACGCTGGGCGATCAGGTTATCGCCGGCGCCTATCCCATCCGTGTCGCCGAGATGGCAATGACGGGCCAGCCCTTCTCCGATAGCACCTACTTCAACAGCTATACCTTCAACAACCTGTGGCCCTACATCGGTATCGGTCTCGCCTTTATCTTCACCGCCTACAAGCAGAACAAGGACAAGACCAAGGCTGTCATCATCCCGCTGATCATCACCGCCGTGCTTTCCTGCGTGACCGAGCCCATGGACTTCCTCTTTGTCTTTGCCGCTCCCGTGCTCTTTGTCGTTCACTCGGTTCTTTCCGGCATCTTCCTGGTCCTGCTCAAGGTCCTCTCCGTGCCCGCTTCGACTGCAGGCGGCATCATCAACATCGTGGTTTCCAACCTGGTTCTTGGTGTCGATAAGACCAACTGGCCGATGATGCTCGTGCTCGGAGTCGTCAACGCCGCGCTGTACTTCTTCCTCTTCACCTTCCTTATTAAGAAGCTCAACCTCCACACGCCTGGTCGCGAGGAGGAGTCCGAGCTCGCCGAGTCCGTTGCCGAGGGCGAGGCCGCCGCGTCTGTCGCGGTGAAGCAGGGCGCTGTTGCCGCAGCTCCCGCAGAGGGCGTCGATGCAGGTATTGCCGACCTGGTCGCAGGTCTTGGCGGCAAGGACAACATCGAGGAGCTCGAGAACTGCTTTACGCGTCTCCGCGTGAACGTTAAGAACCCGGACCTCATCGATGAGAGCCTCATCAACCATGTGCCTAACAGCGGCATCAACCGTAACGGCAACAATATCCAGATCATCTTTGGCATGAAGGTCGCCGAGATGCGCGACAAGGTCGAAAACGCAATTGAGAAGGAGCAGTAAACAATGATCATTACTCTGTGTGGTGGCGGATCCACCTTTACCCCCGGCATCGTCAAGTCCATCGCCCTGCGCAAGGACGAGCTCGACGTTGACGAGATTCGTCTGTACGACATCAACGAGGAGCGCCAGCGCAAGATCGGCGTGCTCGTGGACTGGATTCTGCACGAGGACCTCGGCCTGGACATCAAGCTCACGGTGACCACCGACAAAAAGACGGCTTTTACCGACGCGAGCTTCGTGTTTGCCCAGATGCGCGTGGGCGGCTACGCCATGCGCGAGCAGGACGAGAAGATTCCGCTGCGTCACGGCTGCGTGGGTCAGGAGACTTGCGGTTGCGGCGGCCTTGCCTACGGCATGCGCACCATCTTCCCCATGGTCGAGCTGATCGATGACGTCGAGAAGTACGCCAAGAAGGACTACTGGATTCTCAACTACTCCAACCCTGCTGCCATCGTCTCCGAGGGCTGCCGTGTGCTGCGTCCTAACGCTCGCATCATCAACATCTGCGACATGCCGATCGCGATCATCGACGTGGTTTGCGCCGCACTCGATATCGACAAGAAGGATGTCGAGTACGATTACTTTGGCCTCAACCACTTTGGCTGGTTCACCTCGATCCGCCACAAGGGCGAGGAGGTGCTCCCGCAGCTGCGCGAGTACATCAAGGAGCATGAGATTCTGCTGCCCGATTCGTACCTCAAGGGCATGGGCTCGCTGATGTCTAAGAAGCCCGAGGAGACCACCGACGAGCACCCCGAGCAGAACCGCCACACCAAGGGCAGCTGGTACTACGTCTGGAAGGGCGAGTACGAGATCATGGAGTGCTTCCCGGAGTACCTGCCCAACACGTATCTGAACTACTACCTGCAGCAGAAGGAGTTCGTCGAGCATTCCAACCCCGAGCGCACCCGTGCTAACGAGGTTGAGGAGACGCGCGAGAAGAACCTCTTCGACGGCATCGACCACTACGAGAAGACCGGCGAGATCGACGAGAGTACGTTCTATGCGGGCAGCCACGGCGACTGGATTGCCGACCTGGCCATCGCTCTGAAGAACGATACCAAGCAGCGCTTCCTGGTCATTTGCGAGAACAAGGGCGCTATCCCCAACATGCCCTACGACGCCATGGTCGAGCTGCCTGCCTACATTGGCAAGAACGGCCCCGAGGTCATCAGCCGTGACAACATTCCTCTGTTCCAGCAGGGTCTTATGATGCAGCAGCTGAACTCCGAGAAGCTCGTGGTCGAGGCCACGATCGAGGGTTCGTACGAGAAGGCACTCAAGGCCTTTACGCTGAACAAGACCGTGCCTTCGATGAAGGTCGCCAAGGAGGTTCTCGACGACATGATCGAGGCCAACAAGGGTTACTGGCCCGAGCTTAAGTAAAAGCAACAGGGTCGCTGGCCGCATACCTGGAGCAATGCCCCGTCCACGTGATTGCGTGGGCGGGGCATTGTCATTTGGTAACGCGTTTTATCAAATATGGCATTTATCTGCGGTAATGTTCTATTTCACCGCCGAGGGTGACATTTTATACCGCCTGCCGAACTGCGTGGAGACCTAACAACTTTTTAGGTCAGTGTTGTGCGTGTAGCAACTTCGCCCGGCCTCGCCTCCGGGCTGCCGCATGAGAGGGGATCTTATGGCACGACTGCATGTAATGGAACGCAGCCACGCTCAGGCCGTCATGGACGACCTGCACGATGCGCTCGGACGTCGTCTGGCGGTGAGTTCGCTCGCCCCGTGCCCCGTTGAGTTTACGGCAGCGCTCGTCAATCTGTGCTCCACCCAGAGCTGCGGCAAGTGCACGCCCTGCCGCGTGGGCCTGAGCGCGCTGAGCGACCTGCTCGCCGATGTGCTCGAAGGGCGCGCCGATGAGTCCACGCTCAACTTGATTGAGCGCACCGCCCGCACCATCTATCTTTCGAGCGATTGCGCCATCGGCTACGAAGCTGGCGCCATGGCACTCACGGCCATTCGCGGCTTCCGCGACGATTTTGAGCATCACATCCGCGAGCGCTCCTGCGGCTTTGACCGCGAGGCCCGCGTCCCGTGCGTTTCGGGCTGCCCGGCGCACGTCGACATTCCCGGGTACATTTCGCTGGTCGAGGCCGGCCGCTATGCCGACGCCGTCAAGGTCATCCGCAAGAACAATCCGCTGCCGCTCGTCTGCGGCCTGGTGTGCGAGCATCCCTGCGAGATGCACTGCCGCCGTGGCATGGTCGACGACCCCATGAACATCCTCGCCCTCAAGCGTTTTGCCGTCGAGCACAGTGAGCTCAACGACCACAAGCCGCATGTAGTGGACAACACCGGCAAGCGCGTCGCCGTGATCGGCGGCGGCCCGGCCGGCCTTTCCTGCGCCTACTACCTGGCCGTGATGGGCCATAAGGTGACCATCTTTGAGCAGCGCCACCACCTGGGCGGCATGCTGCGCTATGGCATCCCCAGCTATCGTCTGCCGCGCGAGCGCCTGCAGGCCGAGATCGACTGGATTTTGAGCGCCGGCATCGACGTTGAGCTCGATCACTCCGTCAACGGCGAGGAGCTTGCCCGCCTGCGCGACGAGTTCGATGCCGTCTACCTGGCCATTGGCGCCCACAGCGATAAGAAGCTCGGCCTTCCGGGCGAAGAGGCGCCCGGCGTGGAGTCGGCCGTCAAGATGCTGCGCGCCATCGGTGACGACGAGCTGCCCGACCTGAGCGGCCAGCGCGTGTGCGTCATCGGCGGCGGCAACGTGGCCATGGACGTGGCGCGCTCTGCCGTGCGCTGCGGTGCCGAAAAGGTGAGCATTGTCTACCGCCGCCGCATCTGCGATATGACGGCTCAGGACGCCGAGATTGCCGGTGCCCAGGCCGAGGGCTGCGAGGTTCTGGAGCTGACGGCGCCGCTCGCCATCGAGACGGGCGAGGACGGTCGCGTGAGCGGCCTGCGCGTGCAGCCGCAGATTATCGGCGAGCCCCGTCGCGGTCGTCCGGCCCCGCGTGCCGCCGCGACGCCCGAGCGCGTCATTCCCTGCGAGCGCGTGTTCGTGGCCATTGGCCAGGACATCGATTCCAAGCCGTTTGAGGACATGGGCATCGTCTGCAAGTGGGGTCGCGTCGTCACCGATTCGGATGGCGCCGTGCCCAACTTCGACGGCCTCTTTAGCGGCGGCGACTGCCAGACCGGTCCCGCCACCGTCATCCGGGCCATCAACGCCGGCCGCGTTGCTTCGGCAAATATCGACCGCTACCTGGGCTTCGACCACAAGATCAAGCTCGACGTTGAGCTGCCGACCGTGCAGTTTAAGGGCAAGCACGAGTGCGGCCGCTGCGAGCTGGGCGAGCGTGAGGCCGGCGAGCGCATCCGCGATTGGAATCTGGTCGAGCAGGGCCTTACCGAGGAAGAGGCACGCCAGGAGGCAAGCCGCTGCCTGCGTTGCGACCACTTTGGCTTTGGCGCGTTCCGCGGAGGGAGGAACCTGGAATGGTAGAGCCCAACAAAACCACTGTCAGCGACAACACCGAAAGCGGAGCACTCAACATGGTCAAGCTCACGATCGATAACTGCGAGGTCGTGGTGCCCGAGCACACCACGATCCTGGATGCGGCCAAGTCCGTCGGCATCCAGATTCCCACCCTGTGCTATCTGCGCGATCTGAACGAGATCGGCGGCTGCCGTGTGTGCGTGGTCGAGGTTGAGGGCTGCGACCAGCTGGTTGCCGCCTGCAACAACTACGTACTCGACGGCATGGTGGTCCACACCAACAGCCCCAAGGCCCGCGAGGCGCGTCGCACCAACGTGCAGCTGCTGCTGTCCCAGCACGACTCGCGCTGTACGAGCTGCGTGCGCAGCGGTAACTGCAACCTGCAGACCATCGCCAACGACCTGGGCATTTTCTATCTGCCGTATCAAAGGCATTTGGCGGGCGAGGGCTGGGACTTCGATTTCCCCATCATCCGCGAAAACGACAAGTGCATTAAATGCATGCGCTGCATCAAGGTGTGCGAGAACGTGCAAGGCCTAGGGATTTGGGACCTGACCAGCCGAGCCACGCACACCGCCGTGGGTACCCGCGGGCGCGCGCCCATCGGCAAGACTGATTGTGTCGCATACGGCCAGTGCATCACGCATTGCCCGACGGGCGCGCTGCGCGAGCGCGACGACACCGAGACCGTGTTTGATGCTCTCGCCGATCCCGATAAGATCGTGCTGGTGCAGATAGCGCCGGCCGTGCGCACCGCCTGGGGTGAGGAGCTCGGTATTCCGCGCGAGGATGCCACCGTTGAGCGCCTGGCCTGCGCGCTGCGCCGCGTGGGCTTTGAGTACGTGTTCGACACCGATTTCTCGGCCGATCTCACCATTATGGAGGAGGGCTCCGAGCTGATCGAGCGCCTGGGCGCCGCCGCCAAGGGCGAGAGTAACAGCCGCGGCTGGCCCATGTTTACGAGCTGCTGCCCGGGCTGGGTGCGCTTTGTAAAGGCGCGCTACCCGGAGTTTGTCGACAGCCTGTCCACGTCAAAGTCGCCGCAGCAGATGTTCGGCGCTATTGCCAAGACCTACTACGCCAAGGTGCTGGGCGTGGAGCCCGAGCGTCTGTTCGTGGTGTCCGTGATGCCGTGCACGGCCAAGAAGGCCGAGTGTGCGCTGCCGAGCATGATGGGCGAGGGCGGCGCGCCCGACGTGGACGTTGCGCTGACGGTGCGCGAGATGGTGCGCATGATCCGCGCGAGCCACGTGAGCGTCGACACGCTGGTCGAGGAGCCGCTCGATACGCCGCTGGGCTTTGGCACGGGCGCGGGCGTGATTTTTGGCGCCACGGGCGGCGTGATGGAGGCCGCCGTGCGCTCGGCATATTACCTGGTGACGGGCAAGAACCCGGATGCCGATTTCTTTACCGACGTGCGCGGACTCGATGGCTGGAAGGAGGCCGTGGCCGATATCGATGGCACCAAGGTGCGCGTCGCCGTGGCACACGGGCTGGGAAACGCTGCCCGTCTGCTCGACGCGATTCGCGACGGCCGCGTGAGTTATGACTTCGTTGAGGTTATGGCATGCCCGGGCGGCTGCGTCGGTGGCGGCGGTCAGCCCATCCATGACGGCTGTGAGCTGGCAGCCGAGCGCGGCCAGGTACTGTGGGGCCTCGATGCGAACGCCAAGATTCGCTTCTCGCACGAGAATCCCGATGTCCAGGCGTGCTATCGCGAGTTCTTGGGTGCGCCGCTGTCGCCGCTGGCCGAGGGATTGCTGCATACCGACCATCACGCATGGACGATGCCTAACGAGGGGACGTGCTAGCGATGCGCGCGTTTGATTTTGAAATGTCGCGCCGGGGATTTGCCTCGGCGCTTGCCGCGGGCGCGTTGTCGCTTGCGCTGGTTGGCTGTGGCGGCGGAGCTGCGGGGGCGAGGTCTTCTGCGAGTTCGGCTGCTGGGTCTGCGGCGAGTGGCGCTGCCGCTGAGTCGGTCGAGGTGCGCGTTGCCTCGCTCAAGGGACCGACGTCGATCGGTCTGGTGCAGTTTATGGACCAGGCTGCCGATGGCGAGACGGACAATGAGTTCGACTTTGCGATCAGCGCCGCGGCCGACGAGATTGTGCCCAAGGTCATTCAGGGCGATGTCGATATCGCCCTGGTGCCCGCCAACGTGGCGAGCGTTCTCTACAACAAGACCGAGGGTGCGGTGCAGGTCATCGACATCAACACGCTGGGCGTGCTGAACGTTGTGACGGGCGACGCAGGCGTGGCCTCGTTTGGCGATCTGGCGGGTCGTACCGTCTACATGACGGGCAAGGGCACCACGCCGGAGTACGTCATGAACTACCTGCTGGAGCGCGCGGGCCTGACCGGTCAAGTGACGCTCGAGTTTAAGAGCGAGCCCACCGAGGTGCTGTCGGCCCTGCTTGCCGACCCGTCCGCCGTGGGCGTGCTGCCGGAGCCATTCAAGACCGCTGCCATCGCCAAGAGCGAGGGCAGTCTGTCGGTACCGGTGAGCCTGACCGACGCGTGGGACGAGCTCGCGGGTGACACGGGCTCCCGTTTGCTGACGGGCGTGACCGTGGTGCGCCGTGCATTTGCCGAGGAGCATCCCGAGGCCGTGGCGGAGTTCTTGAGCTGCCATGCGGCGAGCGTTGAGGCCGTAAATGCGGCGCCGGCGGACTGGGCTCAGGCCGTGGTCGATGCGGGCATCGTGGATAATGCCACGATTGCCGAAAAGGCGATTCCCGGGTGCATGCTCGTGTGTCAGACGGGGAAAGATATGAAGGCGGCGCTCGGTGGGTACCTACAGGTGCTGGCCGATGCGGACGCGAGCGCCGTGGGCGGTAAGCTCCCGGCTGACGATTTCTACTACATGGAGTAGCCCGTGCGTGCGTTTGCTCGACAAATGACTGAGCGTGCGAAGGCGGTGGCGGCAGTGGGTGCCGTCGCCGCCTTTTGGCTTGCCGTGTGGATCTTTGCGGCGGCGCTGGTGGCGCAGCCGTTGATTTTACCGGGGCCGGGCGCGGTTGCCTTGGCGCTGCTGCGCCTGGTGTGCGATGGCGGTACCTGGGCGATTTTGGCGGGCTCGGGCGCGCGGATACTGGGCGGGCTGGCGCTTGCCGCGGTGTGTGGTGGCGTGCTTGCCGGGATTTCGTCACGGTCGCGGGCGTTTGCGCGCCTGGTGGCTCCGGCGCTGTCGTTTGTAAAGGCGACACCGGTCGCCTGCGTGGTAGTCCTGCTGCTCATTTGGCTGGGATCGGCGCGCGTGAGCATCGCCGCTGTTTTTTTGATGGCGCTGCCGGGCGTGTATTTCTCGCTGGTCGAGGGCTTGGCGCAAGTGAACAAACCGCTGGAGCAGATGTTTCGCCTGCATGGCGTACGGGGTTGGCGCCTGTTTTGCGCCCATACCTGGCGCGAAGTTCTACCGTTTGTGCTTTCGTGCGCGCAGGCAGTGATTGGCATGAGCTGGAAGGCCGGCGTGGCCGCGGAGCTGATCGGCATGGCGGTGGGTACTGTAGGCGAGTGCATCTATCAGGCAAAGCTGCTCATCGAGACAGCTGACCTGTTGGCTTGGACCGTGTTGGTCGTGGCGGCATCGTGGACATGCGAGCGTGTGCTGGTGTGGCTGCTGCGGGCTTCGGGGCCCGTGGCATGGCGTGCGGCGGTACGGTCGCATGGACGCGGCTTGCACGGTCGTGCGGGCGCTGCCGACGTGGCGGAGCTTGCGCTTGCCGTGGGCGATCGCGCGCCCTGGGCGCCGGCGCTGGATGGTCTGGTGCTCAACGTGCCCGCGGGCGGGCGCGCTTGCGTGATGGGCGCCTCGGGTGCTGGCAAAACAACGCTGCTTGCCCTGGCGGCGGGGGAATGCGCACCGTGCTCCATGATGTTCCAGGATGCGCGTCTGGTCGAGGACGCTTCTGCCTTGGATAACGTGCTCGTGTGCGCCGATGCACGCGTGGATGCCTCGAGTGCCGCAGCCCTGTTGCGCCTGCTGGTGCCGGGAATCGACGTGCATGCTTGTACGGCCGAGCTTTCGGGCGGCCAGCGCCGACGCGTCGAAATCGCTCGCGCCCTGCTGTGCCCGGGCGGTGCGGTGATTCTGGACGAGCCCTTTACCGGCCTGGATGTCGCCGCGCGCGATGCGACGGCCGAGGTCGTGCTCGACCTCCTCGATGGCCGCACACTCCTGTTCGCCACACACGACGCCTCCGACGCTCAGGCCCTCGATATCTCGGACATCATCACGCTCTAAATACTAACTCAGCAACAAAATGATCCGTTTTCCTCCGTCCCCATGGGGTCGGTGTGGTATTCTATCTGCGGGGTAATACTTAGGAATACCAAGTAATACCAACGCCGCAGAAACAAACTCCGGATGCGGGCCAATCGGGTTGCCTTCACAGCCCGTCGCCCAGCCGCGTGGCCCGCATCTATCCGCACCACCGTCGTTTCAAAAAGGGAGCGCCATGGCAGAACACATGACCCCGGTTGTCGCGAAGGTCTTGCCCGAGGAGAAGGCAGCCTTCGCGGCGGCAACCCAGCTCGTGGGCACCACGCCGTCCAACGCCATCCGCATGTTTATCGCCGCGTTCAATCGTTGCGGCACCTTTCCGTTCGACATCTCGCCCAACGGGGCCTTCGGCAAAGACTGTCCCCAACAACTAGTCGTTGAAGAACGTCCCCAATGACTAGTCGTTGGGGACGTTCTTATATGACTACCCGTCGAGAGGAGGTTGGCATGCTCAATGCGCTGGTTTGGGCGCTTGCCTGTTTTGGCGTCGTCGCTGCCGATATCGCCCTGAGCGTGGTTTTGTTCTCCGCTCTGGGCGTCGCATCGGTGTTCATGGGCTTTTCGATTGACGACCTCGATATTCAATTGCTTCAGGCTGCCGCGCAGATGGCGTCGTTTTTGATGGCGCTGCTGTGGTGGCGTTATCTGTGGCCGCGCTCGTTTATGACGCGCTGGCAGGGCGAGCGCCCGCTTGGCGGGGGAGCAGGCAAAGCATGGAGGCGCATCGCCTGCGTTATCGTGATCGGCCTTGCCCTGCAGGTGGTCGTTGGCTACGTGACCGACGCCGTGCTGTCGCTGTTGCCCGAGGTCGCGACCGATTACAGTGAACTTGTCGAGGAAACAGGCATGGGCGACACGAGCTACCTGGCCGTCCTGACCACGGTGCTCGGCGCTCCGTTTTGCGAGGAGTTGCTGGTGCGTGGCATCATTTTTGAGTTTTCGCTCCGAGCATTTAACCCGCAGTGCCGTCCGCTCTGGAAGTGCCGGCGTCGTGCGGGTGCGCAGGACGGCGCCATGGTGCCTTGGGCGGCCCCGAGCACGTGGGGTATCGCCACGGCGGTCGTGCTGCAGGCGGCGATCTTCGGTTTTATGCACATGAACTGGGTGCAGGGCTGCTATGCGGGCGCTGCCGGCCTCATTTTTGGCTGGGTGCTCGTGACGACCGGAAAGCTCCGCTACACGATCCTGCTACATTTTGCCTTTAACGCCGGGTCGTATCTCATGACGTTGCTCTGGTTTGTGAACACGCCGTTCGACGTGATAATCACGGTCGCAATCGCCGGCGTGATCCTGGTGGAGGCAATGCGCTCGCTGCGCCAAGCGTGTGGGATGGACGCAGCGAGTGCACCACTTCGCTAGTTGCGGCGACCGCCTCCGTTGGCACCCTGACGCCCCTGAGCTGCGCGGTTGCGGCCTGCGGTGTTCTGCGCGCGCGACATGCCGCCGTGGCCCTTGCTGCCCTTAGGCCCCTTGCCAGCGCCGGCGCCGCCGTGTACCTTGCCGCCCTTCTTGCCGGTGCCATGCCCGCCGCCGGCAGAGGTCTCGCCCGGGCGTGGCGGCACGGGGCGAATCAGGCAATGCTTGGTGTAGCCGATCAGATCGCGACGGCCAGCCTTTTCCAGTGCCTCGCGCACGAGCTTGTAGTTCTCGGGCTTGCGATATTGGATGAGCGCGCGCTGCATAGCCTTCTCGTGCGGGTCGCGCGCCACATAGATCGACTGCATGGTGCGCGGGTCAACGCCGGTGTAGTACATGCAGGTGCTCATCGTGGACGGTGTGGGGTAGAAGTCCTGTACCTGCTCGGGCATGTAGCCCATGTCGCGCACAGCCTCGGCAAGCTCCACCGCTTCCTTCATCGTCGAGCCGGGGTGGCTCGAGATCAGGTACGGAACCACGTACTGCTTGAGTCCGTATTCACGGTTCAAGCGCTCAAATTTGCGACAGAACGCGTCGTAGACGGCGCGGCTCGGCTTGCCCATTACGGAGAGCACGGCGTCGCTCACATGCTCGGGTGCTACGCGCAGCTGGCCCGAGACATGGTGTTCCAAAAGCTCGCGCAAAAACTCGTCCGAGGTATCGGCCATGGTGTAGTCAAAACGGATGCCGCTGCGCACGAAGACCTTCTTGACGCCTGGCAGCTGGCGCAGGTCGCGCAGCAGCTGCGTGTAGCCGCTCTCATCGACCACCATGTTCTTGCATACGCTCGGCCACAGACAGCGCTTGTTCTTGCACACGCCGTGCTTGAGCTGTTTGTCGCAGGCGGGACGGCTAAAGTTGGCCGTCGGTCCGCCCACGTCGTTGATGTAGCCCTTAAACTCGGGGTCGCGCGTGAGCAGCTCGGCCTCGCGCATGATCGAGTCGTGGCTGCGCATCTGCAGCACGCGGCCCTGGTGGAAGGTGAGGGCGCAAAACGAGCACTCGCCAAAACAGCCGCGGTTGGAGCTAATGGAAAACTTGATCTCGGCAAAAGCCGGCACGCCGCCCGCTGCGTCGTAATCGGGATGCCAATCGCGTGCGTAGGGGAGTTCGGCCACCTCGTCCATCTCCTCGGTGGTGAGGGTGGCGCTCGGCGGGTTCTGCACCACATAGACGCTGTTGGGGTAGGGTTCTACCAGGCGATGCCCGGTGATGGGATCCATGTTCTGCTGCTGCACGTTAAAGCTGCGGGCGTAGTTGAGCTTGTCGGCAGCAAGGTGGTCCCAGCTGGGCAGCAGGTCGTAGTCGTAGACCTCGTCGAGCGAGCTGGTGCGGTAGACGGTGCCGTTGATATAGGTGATTTGGTCGACGGGCAGGCCCGCGTCGAGCGCGTCGGCGATCTCGACGATCGCGTGCTCGCCCATGCCGTAGATGAGGATGTCGGCGCCCGAGTCGAGCAGCACCGAGCGCTTGAGCTTATCCTGCCAGTAGTCGTAGTGGGCCAGACGACGCAGGCTCGCCTCGATGCCGCCGATGATGATGGGCGCGTCCTTGAACGTTTGGCGGATGAGGTTGCCGTAGACCGTGACGGCGCGGTTGGGGCGGTGCCCCTCTTTACCGCCAGGGGTGTAGGCATCGGTGTGGCGACGATGCTTGGTCACCGAGTAATGGTTGACCATGGAGTCCATGTTGCCGGCACTGACGAGAAAGCCCAGGCGCGGCTCGCCGAGCACGGTGATGCTGGCGGGGTCGGTCCAGTCGGGCTGACAGATAATGCCCACTTTGTAGCCGTGCGCGTCGAGCACGCGGCTGACGATGGCCATGCCAAAGCTGGGATGGTCCACGTAGGCGTCGCCGCAGATGTAGACAAAGTCACACTGGTCCCAACCGCGCGCATCCATGTCGGCGCGGCTGACGGGGAGGAACTTATCGCGGCCCGGGCGCCAGGGGCGGGCGGGCGCTGCCTGGGCATGAGTGGCGTGGCCACCCTGGGCCTTGCCGCCACGCTTTTGCTGCTGGCCGCGCTGGGCATGCTTGCCGTGCTGGTTGTGCTGAGCGTCCTGGGGCTTTTTTGCCACGATCCCTCCCGGTGTTTGTATGCTGCACGTAATTGTAACCAGTCTTTTTGGGACGGGGCTAAAAAGACTGGTGGAGTACACGAGGTCTCGGGTGTCGGTGCCGCGCCCGCCGTTTGTTTCCAGACTGTGTATCTGCGCGTTGGAGAACCCGTCTCGCGCACACGCCATGTTGTCAATGGGTTACAGTATGAACGGCGGCTATGTCTCCGCCAACGCACGAGAGGGTCGTCAACAAGGAGGATGCACGACGATGCAGCGTGCCAAACAGATATCGGAGTCTATTGAGCTGGGCATTATCTTAGCGCTCGCCGGTGGCTTTATGGATGTGTATTCGTACATTGGGCGCGACCATGTTTTCGCCAACGCGCAGACGGGCAACATCCTGCTGGTGGGCGTGAGCATCTCGGAGGGCAACTGGGCTCTGGCGGGACGCTATTTCTTTCCCGTGGTGTCGTTTGCCGTGGGCATTATGCTTGCCGACCTGGTTCACGAGCGGTTTGGCAGTGTGATTCACTGGCGCCAGGTGACGGTGTTCTTTGAAGCCGTCATCTTGCTGGGCGTGAGCTTTATCCCCGGTGGCGATTTCAACCTGCTCGCCAACTGCCTTACCTCGTTTGCTTGCGGTATGCAGGTCGAGAGCTTCCGCAAGATCCACGGTCACGGCATCGCCACGACCATGTGTATCGGCAACCTCCGTAATGCCTTGCAAAACGTGGACGATTACATCATTACCCACAAGCGCGGCTTTTTGGAAAACGGCCTGCTGTACTTTGGTGTGATCTTTACCTTTGTGTTTGGCGCCGTGCTGGGCAATTGGTGCATTGAGCGCATGGGTCTGCACGCCATCGTCGTGGCGAGCGTGCTGCTGTTTGTCGCGTTTGCCATCATGTTCATCGACCGCGAGCGCGACTTGCGTTTTCGCTGGAAGGTTGCGGCCGAGGCTTGGAAAGAGGGCTGTCGAAAGTAACCGAATGCGGCAAAGGGACAGCCCCTTTGCCGCAATATATTTTCATCTCTATGTAGTACAGCTTCAGGAGCCAGAAAAAAACTATCTAGCTCCTGAATGTTGTTACGAACTGCTTTTTGCAATTTATTCGAGATGCTCTTCAATCCGAGCCCTCAGAAGGGCAATGGCTGTGGGTATTCCAATTGCGGCGGCTAATTCGGCTTTATCCAAAACCTGTATGTTAAAGCACGATTGTTTATCACATTGAAGGACGTTAACTGAAGATAGCTTCACTTCCCGTTGACTGAATATATCGTAATCTCCAAATAGGAAGTTACCTTTTATTGTGTAATTCGGTATGTTCGTTACGCACTTCATCTCAAGTCTGTTTAGGCCATAATCGAACACCGCAACTTCCTTGTGTTCGATGATGAGCGCAACCCTGGGCATGTTACTAAAACCACCGTCGACGACAGTAAAGAGCTTTTCATTTGCATCGTCATAAACGGTGTATTTAAGACTCAATAGCTGTCCTAGTGGACCCGTGAACCCATGTCTTTTGATGTTGAGGTTGTCTCCCGCTGGGTTGACGAGAGCCAGAGCATGCGGATAAGGGTTACCTTCAATTGAGATTCGATATTCGTTTGTAGCCGTCTTGCTCGATTTAGGACCAGTAGCCATCACGCGTCATCGCCTCGATCGAATTGGAACCGTCTTCTGCTTCGTGCGGAGAATTACGCTGTACGTTGCAGTACATGCAGCTGCAATAACCGCATGGGCAATTTCTAACAAAATGAATGACACTATTTGCTGCATGCATATTAATTACTATAAAGTATCCTTTTATAAACGTATTGTCAAACATATATTGCTAAAACAGAAACAATTTATAGACTGAGTTGGTCGTATTCTTTGGGCAATTGCTCCTATAATCTAGCCTTCGCTGCAGTCGGGAGGGAAGGGCTGGGGCTCCGTTATTATGTTGAAACGCTTTAACACTTTTGACGTTCTCATGCATTTTTTGTTTCAAAAGCGTTAGGATGGAACTTGCAGCGCGGGGCGTAATGGGTGCCCCGCACACGATGGGAGGCTATCAATGGCTAATCGTTTCGTTCTCAATACCATTTCTTATCATGGTTCCGGCGCCATCAAGGAGATCCCCGGCGAGCTCCAGCGTCGCGGCTACAAGAAGATCTTCGTCTGCTCCGATCCCGACCTGGTCAAGTTTGGCGTTACCGCTAAGGTGACCGACGAGCTCGACGCCGCCGGCATCGCTTGGAGCCTCTACTCCGAGATTAAGCCCAACCCCACCATCCAGAACGTCAAGGACGGCGTCGAGGCCTTCAAGGCCGCCGAGGCTGACGCTATCGTGACCATCGGTGGCGGCTCCTCCATGGATACCGCTAAGGCCATCGGCATCATCATCAACAACCCCGAGTTCGCCGATGTCCGCAGCCTCGAGGGTGTTGCTCCCACTAAGAACCACGCCGTGTTCACCATCGCTGTGCCGACGACCGCCGGTACCGCCGCCGAGGTGACCATCAACTACGTTATCACCGACCCCGAGAAGGTCCGCAAGTTCGTGTGCGTCGACACCAACGACGCCCCCGAGGTCGCCGTCGTCGACCCCGATATGATGGCTTCCATGCCCGCCGGCCTGACCGCCTCTACCGGCATGGATGCTCTGACCCACGCCATCGAGGGCTACACCACCAAGGGTGCTTGGGAGCTCTCCGACATGTTCCACTTTGAGGCTATCAAGCTGATCAGCGAGAACCTGCGTGACTCCGTTGCCGAGGCCAAGTCCGGTCAGCCCGGCTCCGGCCGCGAGGGCATGGCTCTTGGCCAGTATGTCGCCGGCATGGGCTTCTCCAATGTTGGCCTGGGTATCGACCACGCCATGGCTCACACCCTGTCCGCTCACTACGACACCCCGCACGGCGTCGCCTGCGCCATGCTGCTGCCGATCGCCATGGAGTTCAACAAGCCGGTTTGCACCGAGCGCCTGGCCAAGGTCGCCGTCGCCATGGGCGTTGACACCACGGGCATGAGCACCGACGAGGCTGCCGACGCCGCCATCGCCGCCGTCAAGCAGCTTTCCGCCGACGTCAACATCCCGCACGTCTGCGAGGCCATGAAGGCTGACGAGATCGAGGTCCTGGCCAAGGACGCCATGGCCGATGCCTGCTTCCCGGGTAATCCGCGCGAGGCGACGCTCGACGACGTCATCGAACTCTTCAAGAAGATCTGCCCGGCTGCCTAACTTGGTTCGGCGGGCCCCTGCCCGTTAGCCCCACAATCGTCCTCGGACATGTCGGAAGCCCCCGCTGCGCACTTCGTGCGGCGGGGGCTTCCTCCGTCCTGCGGAAAGATTGTGGGGCTAACGGGCAGGGGACCGCCGGCTCGTTATCGTGGCGGGCGCTGCTCTGGGAAGCTCGATGGGTTGTCTCGCTAGGTCAATAATTGTGCGTGGTGGTATTGTTGCTGTGGGTTTAATTCGATAAGAAAGGGTGACTTTGGTGTCCAAGATGGATTCTACGCTCTCCTATATTACTGACCAGTTGAAGACGCTGACTTCTATTGCTTCACCTACGGGCTATACCCGTGCGGCTACTGACTATCTAATGGAAACGTTGCGCGATATGGGCTTTGGCCCCGAGCGCTCCAATAAGGGCAACGTGTTGGTTGAGCTTGGCGGCGAGGGCGAGCCGCTCGTGTTGGCGAGCCATGTCGATACCCTGGGTGCCATGGTGCGTTCCATTAAGGACAATGGTCGCCTGCGTCCCACGACGCTTGGCGGGCACCAGTGGCCTACGGCCGATGGCGAGAACTGCACCGTCTACACGCGTGGCGGCAAGGTCTACACGGGCGTGGTCCTTAATACCGAGCCGTCGGCACATGTGGCCGATGAGCCGGTCAAGACCGTCGAGAAGAATATGGAAATCCTGCTCGATGAGAATGTCGACAGCAAGGACGACGTGCTTGAGCTAGGCATTCAGACTGGCGACATCATCGCTATGGATCCGCGTACCACGGTGACGGAGAGTGGCTACATCAAGAGCCGCTTCCTAGATGACAAGCTGTCGGCCTCCATTTTGCTGGGCTTGGCGCGTGCCGTCGCCACTGGCGAGGTGACGCTCTCGCGCAAGGTGTCACTGCTCTTTACCGTGTACGAGGAGGTCGGTCACGGCGGCGCCTTTGTGCCGGCCGACACGCGCGAGATGATCAGCGTGGACATGGGCTGCGTGGGCGACGACCTGGGCTGCACCGAGCGCATGGTTTCGATCTGCGCCAAGGATTCGGGCGGTCCGTACAACTACGACTTGGTGACGACGCTGTCCAACATCGCGCGCGAGCTTGAGCTCGACTACGCGATCGATGTGTATCCGCACTACGGCTCCGACGTCGAGGCTACGCTTTCGGCTGGTTACGACATTCGCCACGGCCTGATCGGTCCCGGCGTGTACGCGAGCCACAACTACGAGCGCAGCCACATCGACGGCGTGCGCAATACCTACGAGCTCGTTCGCGCCTACGTTCAGCGCTAGGGGAAGCGGTTCATAGCTTGGCTGACCAATTGCTCTAAGGCCCGATTGCTCGGGCCTTTTTTCAATTCAGTCCGTTTAGTATTATCCTGTATAAGATAAGTTATTTTAACGCGTGAAATACTTAACGAGGTGATGTGGCGCATGGATACATCGGAATACTTATCTATGGGTGATGCCGCCCGTCTACTAGGCGTCACAAAGGCTCGCATATCGCAACTGGCGGCATCCGGAACGCTCGCATGCAATACTGTGGGTGGACGGAAGATGGTTGAGTATAATTCCGCGATCGCCTATCAAAAGGTCCGCAAACGAGGGCGCCGTCCTGCAGCCGATGTGGGGCGCAAGTTTACGCTGATGTCGGCCGACCATGAGGTCGCGCATGTCTCATTTGATTCGACGCGCGAGTTTCCCTTCGAAATCGCCGAGGTCCTCGATGCGCAACGAATGCCGTTTGGCACATGCTCGAGCTCTTCTCCTACGGTGAATAAACGGGAGCTCAACGTGTGGTGGAGCCATCGGTCGGTGCCTGACGTTCGCCCTGGACTCGTCTCGCGCTATCGTGAACTGGGAATTGCCAGTGGCATCGAGGTTCCGGTTCGGTGCCTGGGCTTATCGCTTTCGGATTGTTATTGGCTGCGGCCGGCCGATTGCGCCGAACTCAAATGGCAAAGCATCAATTACTTTGAGAACGAATTTGAGCGATCGGCGCCCGAAGAGCGTTCGGGTTGGCTGGAAGGCATCGGTCTAAATAATCCGGATAACACGTCCGAGGGCGAGCTCCCTAAATCGTGGATGATCCGAAACGGCATTCGCGTTTTGGCTAAAGGGTGCGGGATGGACGACCAACGGCCCTTTAACGAGGCAGTTGCAACGGCTCTGCATCGTCGCTTGCTTTCCAAGGGGGAGTTTGTTCCTTACACGGTTGAGCGCATGTTCGATGGCCCTGTGTGTCTGTGCGACGACTTTCTTGACGGCCGCGAGGAATATGTTCCGGCTGTTTACGTTAAGGGCGCATTTGGTAGCCAGCGGGGAAACTCGACATACGATCGATACTGTTGCTACCTCGGCAAGCATGGTGTCGATGAGGCCGCTGTGAGAAGGTCTATGTCGCAGATGATTGTCTGCGATGCCCTTTTGGCCAACAGCGACCGCCATTGGCGAAACTTCGGCATCATCCGCAATGTCGACACCCTGGAGATAAAACCTGCTCCGCTGTTCGATAGCGGCAACTGCCTGTGGTACAACGTACCAACTGCCGTGCTCGCAGCTGGGGAGTTTGGGTTTTCCGCTAAGCCGTTTGGGCCCGACCCTTCCGTCCAGCTGGCGCTTGCGGATTTGCTCGATTGGTTCGATTCATCGCGGCTCAACGGATTTGTTGATGAAGCGATCGAGATTCTTTCGCAGAGCGAGTGGGCGACGGCGGAGGGTCGACTCGAGGCCATTCACCGCGGCCTTGAGCGTCGCGTAATCGAGGTTGGTGCCGCTGTTGAGGTACTTCGACACGTGCAGCGATAAACCCGCGGCTACTTAAGCGCGCCGGTCACGGTGCCGCCGCCCAGGACGATGTCGCCCCGATAGACGACGACGGCCTGTCCGGGGGCGATGGCGCGCTGCGGCTCGTCAAAGGTCAGCAACATTTGCCCGTCTTCGCCGCGCGTAAGGGTCGCTGCCTGGTCTTTCTGTCGGTAGCGGTACTTGGCGCCCACGCGAATGCCGCCGGCATCGAGCTCGGCCTCCATGCACTCTGCCGGCGCGCTCCAGATCCACTCATTGGCAGTTAGCGCCGCCGCGGTTAGGTCCTCGGCTTCGCCCAGATGCACAATGTTGTTGGCGGCGTCGACGCCCGTTACGTACACGGGATGCGCCATCGCGACGCCCAGGCCCTTGCGCTGGCCGATGGTATAGCGCAACGCGCCGTTGTGGCGTCCGACCACGCTGCCGTCGCGCCACACAATGTCGCCCGGTGCAGCGGGATGTCCGCAGCGGCGCTCGATATAGCCCGCGTAGTCACCGTCTGGAATAAAGCAGATGTCCTCGCTTTCGGCCTTCTGGGCGTTGGTAAAGCCCTGCTCGGCGGCAATGCGGCGCACGTCGTGCTCCTTGTCCAGGCCTGCCAGCGGAAAGATCGTGTGCGCCAGGCGCTCCTGCGTAAGCGAATATAAAAAGTAGCTTTGGTCCTTTTTAGGGTCCTCGCCGCGATGCAGCTGCCAGGTTCCGTCGGACGCCTGGCTCGTTTTGGCGTAGTGACCTGTGGCGATGTAATCGCAGCCCATATTGAGTGCCGCATCGAGCAGCGCGCCAAACTTAATATGGCGGTTGCAGATGATGCACGGGTTAGGCGTCAGCCCCTCTTGGTAGGCGTTCACAAAGCGTTCGATCACGTTGCGGTCGAAGGTTTGCTGCAAGTCGAGCACGTGATGGGGTATCCCCAGGCGCTCGGCGACGGCCTTTGCATCGGCGATGTCGCGGTCGACCTTACTCATGCCCGTGGCGGGGTCGGGTGCGGGACGGGTGAGGCGCATGGTGGCACCGACACATTCGTAACCCTGACTTTTGAGCAGATACGCGGTCACGCTGGAATCGACGCCGCCGCTCATGGCGACGAGCACGCGCTTGTTGTGCATGGGGAGGTTCTCCTTGGTGGCATGTGGCCAAAAAAGAAAAGCGGCGCGGGAGGCTGGTTCCGCGCCGCAGACATTGTAGCAAGTTCGGGCGTCCTGTGGGACACCCTGTTGGGATGAGCTCAGGCTGCCAGAAGAGAGGGGAGACCGGCGTGCCTTGGACTCGTTCTAGGAACGAGAGCTCTAGTCCTGGAAGAGTGCCGTGGACAGGTAGCGCTCGCCGGTGTCGGCGAGCAGCGCCACGATGGTCTTGCCCTCGTTCTCGGGGCGCTTGGCCAGCTGCAGTGCGGCCCACACGGCGGCGCCGGACGAAATGCCCACGAGCACGCCCTCCTTGTGGCCCACGGCGCGGCCGGTGGCAAAGGCGTCGTCGTTCTCGACGGGGATGATCTCGTCGTAGACCTGGGTGTCGAGGACGTCGGGCACAAAGCCGGCACCGATACCCTGGATCTTGTGCGGGCCGGCCTGGCCTTTAGAGAGCACCGGGGAGGTGGCGGGCTCGACGGCGACGACCTGAATCTCGGGGTTTTGCTCCTTGAGGAACTCGCCCACGCCGGTCACGGTGCCGCCGGTGCCGACGCCGGCGACGAAGATGTCGACCTTGCCGTCGGTGTCGTCCCAGATCTCGGGGCCGGTCGTGGCCTTGTGAATGGCCGGGTTCGCGGGGTTCACAAACTGGCCGGCGATGATGCTGTTGGGGGTCTCCTTCTGCAGCTCCTCGGCCTTGGCGATGGCGCCCTTCATGCCTTTGGAGCCGTCGGTGAGCACGAGCTGTGCGCCGTATGCCTGCATAAGCTTGCGGCGCTCGACGGACATGGTCTCGGGCATGGTGATGATCACCTTGTAGCCGCGGGCCGCCGCCACCGAAGCGATGCCGACGCCGGTGTTGCCGCTCGTGGGCTCGATGATGGTGTAGTCGCCGCCACGCACGAGCTTGCCGGCCTTCTCGGCCTCGTCGATCATGTTCTTGGCGACGCGGTCTTTGACGGACCCGGCGGGGTTGAAGTATTCCAGTTTGACGAGCACACGGGCCTTGAGGTCCTCATCGGCCTCAAAGTGAGTGAGCTCCAGAAGCGGAGTGTGGCCGATAAGCTGATCGATGGACGTGTAAACATTGCTCATGGTGAACCTCCAAAGTGTTCAAATGACTGGATACCGTGTGGTTTTACGGTGTGTGTGGCAGCGAAACCCACAAACCTTATAGGTTGTTCGTTTTGCTGTTGGCAAGCATAGTAGACAGTAAAGCCTAGTAACGCAATAGGAAATAGAAGATTATTACGAGTCGATTAACCATCTTGACGGGAATAGGTATTTTCAAAACCAATTTTTCGGCTAGAATTTCTACGAATTAAAAGACCGAAAGGCAGCTATATATATGTTGGTTTCCACAAAGGGCAGATATGCCCTGCGCGTTATGGTCGACCTGGCCGAGCACCAGGCGACAGGCCGTATCCCGCTTAAAGAGATTGCGGCGCGTCAGGGTATTTCGGAGAAGTACCTCGAGAATATTCTGGCTACGCTCGTGCGCGCCAACATGCTCTCGGGCATGCGCGGCAAGGGCGGCGGCTATGTGCTCACGCGCCCGCCCGAGCAGTACACGGTGGGCGAGATCTTGCGCCTGACCGAGGGCAGCCTGGCGCCGGTCGCCTGCCTGGATGGCGACTGCAAGGGTTGTTCGCGCTCTGACGAGTGCCCCACGCTCGACGTGTGGAAGAACCTGGACAAGCTTATCAACGACTACCTCGACGGTGTGACGCTCGATCAACTTGTCGCTCCCAACGAAGGCTACGATTACGTCATCTAACCCACACCTGCCATTTGGGGACGGGGTGGAAATGGCAGATTCTCTCGCCCTTTGAGACTTGGCAAATAAGAAGGCCGCCCATTTTTGTGATGGGCGGCCTTCGTTTTGGGCTGTTGAGACGGGCGCGGCCGGAATGGCCGTTTTAGCCCTCGGCGATGCTGTCGAGGATGCTGCGCATGATGGACACCAGGATGCTGCCCATAAAGGCCGATCCAAAGCTGGCGATGGAGATACCCGCGCCCAGCAGATTGACCGACAGATAGCTGGCCAGCTCGAGCATAAAGCTGTTGACTACGAGCTGAAAAATACCCAGCGTAATGATCGTGAGCGGCAGCGAGATAACCGTCAGAAACGGCTTGACGAGCGAATCGACGATGTTCAGGAACAGTCCCACGAAGGCGAAACAGACCCAGGCCTCGGCAAAACCGAAGGGCTGGATGCCGGGGACGAGGAACGTGGCAATCGCGATGGCGATCGAGGTAAAGAGCCAGTTAAGCATAAAGCGCATGGTGTGAATCCTTTCTTGCGCAGGGTGCGTCGGTGTCGCGTGAAGCGGTTTGCTGCGGCGGCTTGGACGGCCGCTCGGGTGTGCCGCCTTGTTCGGCCGCCCATTGTCTCAGATATTCGTGGAGCTTACGTGCGCATTCGGTTTCAAAACGGCGTTCGTCCTGAAAAACGCGCCGCTGGCAGAGAGTCTTGTCGCTTTAGTTTGGTGGTGTGCTACACTGCTACGGGCAAAAGCCACAGGCGTTGCCCTATTGCATAGAACGGGCGAACGATGCCCGATGTCAGTATCAACTTCGATGCCTTATGGCGGGTTTGGCGGTGATCGATGAATATCGAGAACATGTTTGACAAGCCTGATGTCAAGCAGCTGGTCCACGCATTTAGTCTTTTGGATGACGAGAAGGATATCCAGGCGTTTTTGACCGATATCTGCACGCCGCGCGAGATCTGCGATCTTTCGCAACGTCTGCAGGTTGCGCGTTATCTGGATGAGGGCGAGCCTTATGTTGAGGTTCAGGCCCGCACCGGCGCTTCGTCCACTACGGTGAGCCGCGTGTCCAAGGCACTCAACGGCGAGTACGGCGGCTATCGCAAGATCCTCATCAAGCTGGAGGATGGCGAGTAGGCCAGCGGCAACAAACGAATTGCGCAGAACCGTCCCTTCGGGGGCGGTTTTTTGACCCCTTGGAGACAGAGGAAAACGGATCACTGGGTTAGACTGACCTCCTCGGTGATCCATTTTCCTCTGTCTCCAAGGGGTCAAATCTGTTGGCGTGGGGCAAATCTGTCCGCGCGGGCGGGTAGGATGGAAGCATTGAATATTGCGAACGGTTTGAGTGGAGGACCATGCCTGTTCGAATCTATACCACCAACGCCGGCGCGGATTTGAGCGATGCCGAGGCGGCGCTGCTTGCCGACCTTATTGCCCGCCACGGGCGTGCCGTGCTGCTGGCGCCAACGTTTGCCGAGCTCGACCTGTGCCGTCATGATGCGGCGGAAGCCGGCGTTTCGCTGGGTATTGACTACAAGACGCCTACATCGTGGCTTCGCTCGCTTTGGGAGCTTTTGGGCGACGGGCGCGGTTTCGTCGACAACCTGCAGCGCCAGATGCTGTTTTCGGACATGGTAGCGCGCCTCGACGACGCCGACCTGCAGCCGCTTTCGCGCAGCCAGGGCACGGTGCGTATGCTCGCGCGTATGGCTCGCGATGTGCTGCCGGGTGTGGCAGGGACAGGCACCGAGCGTTGCTGCGACAACGTTTGCAAGCCCAAGCCCAAAAGCGACGCCGAGGCTCGCGTATTTGAACTTTTGTGCGCCTATGCGCGCGGTTTGGACCGTCGAGATATGGTCGAGCCCTGCGAGGCGGCTGACATTATGGCCGGCGCTTTGGCCGACAACCTGCCGGGGTGCGCCCGCGCCGTTTGCGTGCGCGGCGTCACGTCATTTACGTATAGCCTGCTCGAGCTGCTGTCCGCCGTGGCAAACAACGGGGGAGAGGTTGTCGTGCTGCTTGCCCGCGAGCAAGCGGCGATGCGCGAGGAGCTTGCCGCGGCATTTGATGTCCGCGGTGTGCTGTTTGAGATCGCGCCGCTGGGGGAGGGCGCCGCCGCGCCCCAGACTGCCTTCAAGTCCGCTGCTCAGCCTGCCTTTATTGAGGTCGCCGGCCCCCATGCCCGTGCCCATGCTTATGCGGGCGTCATCGATAAGTTGGTGAAAGCGCACAAGGAGTCCAAGGACGATAAAGCTGCTGCAACACCCGCCGACCCCGTACGCGTGCTCGTTGTTTCTGCCCGGGCACCCCAGCTGTTCGGCGAGCTTGCCGCTCGTTTGGCGGCGCGCCACGTTGCTGCCGAGACGGCCGAGTTCACGGCGTTTTCCCAATCCATTGCGGGCAGGCAGTTCACGGCGCTCGCCAACCTGATCGAGCGTATGAAGGCCGCCGACGAAGGGGCAGCTTCTAAGACTGAGTGGTGGCCCGCTCCGGAGCTTACCGACTGGATTTACAGCCCGCTTTCGGGTGCCGACGCCGCCAGCGCGCGCACGTTCGACAAGAATATGCGACTGTCGCGCAGCAAGACCACTGCGGGCGTCAAGAGCCTGCTGCAGAGCGTGCAGGGCCAGGTGAGGGGCGCGCGTAAAGCGGCGAGCGACGAGAACTGGTTTAAGAACGTGCCGTGCGTGGTCTCGGACGTGTTCCAGGCGCTGTGGCGCGACAAGCCCGTGACGGCGCTCAAGGCCATGCTTGCCGTTGCCGAGGTACTGCCCGATCGCGCGCTTGGTGGTCTCGACGGTCAGGCCCGTCGCCAGGCGGAGGTGGCCCTGCTGCGCCACGCGATCGACATCCTTATGAACGATGCTCGCGCGCTCGACGTGTCGCAGGCCGCGACCGTGCCCGTGCTCGATGGCATTCGCACCAAGGTGGACAAGCGTAGCACCGCCTACGATTACGAGACCTACGAGGTTGACCGTGCGCCACGTGCCCAGGTTCGCTTTGCTTCGCTTGCCGATGCGGCGGCTCTGCGCCCCGGCAGCTACGATGCCGTGCTGTTTGCCGATGTCGATCTGGACAGCTATCCGCTCTCACACGAAGAGGGGCCGCTGACCACGCTGACGGCGAGCCTCGGTCGCGAGGGCGTGACGCTTGAGCCTGCGGCCTTGCTGCGTGCACGCTTTGGCCGCGCGATGCAGGCCGCGCGCGGTCCGGTTACGCTCGCCCGTGTGACCCACGATCGTCAGGCGCGCGAGTGCTATCCGGCGGCCGTGTGGACCGAGTTGCGGGCGCATGCCGAGGCCGCTAACGATGCTAAGGCCGCTGACGCCGACAAGGCCGCTGACGACGCTAAGGCCGTTGGCGCCGACAAGGCGAAGTGCGTGGGTGAGGGCGATATCGTAAGGGACTTCGATCCCGCGGCAGGCGAAGGTCTTAGGCGCGAGCGCGTGACCTGCGAAGCTCCTCAGCATCTGAGCGATGAAGCCATTCCGTATCTGGTCCTGCGCCGTCGCGATGGCGAGGGCGAGGATGCGCCGCTGGTGCCGCGCCTGACGTCTGCCTCGCAGATCGAGGCCTATTCGACCTGCCCGCTATGCTGGTTCGTCTCGTACCGCGTGAAGCCCCAGTCGATCGACGCTGGCTTTGGCAATATGGAGAAGGGCAACTTTGTCCACGACGTGCTGGAACACTTGCATGCCCGTCTGCCCCAGGAGGGCATGGAGCGCGTGACACCCATGAATCTGCCACGCGCGAAGGAGCTGCTGCGCGAGGTCTTTGACGAGACTTTGGCCGAGCATGCGGGCAAGCGCGGTACCGAGGGCCCGCTCGTGCCGCTCTCCCCGGTGGAGGAGCGCCAGGTGGCCGAGATTTTGCCGCAGCTGGAGGGCGTTCTTGCCTACGAGTCCGAGGCGCTCGCGCCCTTCGCGCCGCGCTACCTGGAGTTTGCGTTCAACGAGCTCCAGGTCGAGTATGCCGGCTGGCCGCTCGGCGGGCGCATCGACCGCGTGGATGTGGATGCCGAGAATCGCGCCGTGGTAATCGACTACAAGCATCGCACGGGCGTTGAGGAGTTTAAACTCGCCGACCCCACGGTGCGCGACGAGGAATCGGGCGAGGCCGCCATCGACGACCCGCGGTGGCTGCCGCCCCATACCCAGACGCTTATCTATGCGCAGGCCATGCGCCGGGCGCTGGATCTGGATGCCCGTGCGGCGCTCTATTTTTCGACCAAGGGCGGCAAACCGGCGCTGCGCGGTGCGGCGAGTGCCGAGCTGCTCGAGGAGGAGCGTGGTGACGGCCGCATCCCGGGGCTTAAGAAGGGCTTTCCCGGCGAGGGCGGCAGCATGGACTTCGACGCCCTGCTCGATCGCGTGGAGGACGGCATCGCCGAGCGCCTGCGCGAGCTCGAGGCAGGCAACGTTGCCGCCGTCGACCCGGCGTCGACGCAGGCCGCGCATGCGCGCTGCTCGTATAACCACGAAGGAACGTTTGTAAGGAGGGACGTGTAGACCATGGATCTTTCGACTTTGATGCCGCAACAACTGCAAGTCGTCAAAACGCTCGACCGCCCGCTGTTTGTCTCGGCAGGTGCCGGCTCGGGCAAGACCTTTACCCTCACGCGCCGCATCGTCTATGCGCTCTCGCCCGAATCCGGTCCGTTTGTCGAGCATCTGGATCAGGTGCTCGCCATTACCTTTACCAAAGATGCCGCGGCCGAGATTCGCGACCGCGTGCGTCGCGCGCTTATCGAAGAGGGTATGGACGAGGAGGCCCTGACCGTCGACGACGCTTGGATCTCGACCATTCACGGCATGTGTTCGCGCATCCTGCGCGCGCATGCGTTGGAGCTGGGCATCGATCCCGAGTTCGCGGTGCTTACCGATACCGATGAGCTTATGGATCAGGCTGTTGAGCATGTGCTGGCCCGAGCGACGGCACCCGATGCCGCCCCCGAGCTCGCCGCTTCGCTTAAAAGCCTCTACGCCTGGTATCCCATGGCAGGCGAGGGCGGCCTCTTTGGCGCCGGCACCACCATCAAGGGCCTGGTGCGCGACCTGCTGGAGCTCTCGAGCCAGCTGCCGGGCGGTATGGACGACGTGTGCGTGGCGCGCGGCCAGGCCGATACCTCGGCACTCGCCGATGCCTATCGTGCGGCGCTGGGCGCAAGCAAGGCCGCGACCGAGAAAGCGCAGGTGGCACTCGATGCCATCGACGCGTTTGAGGCGAGCGGCAAAACCATGGAGGATGTGGCGCGACTCATGATGTCGTGCAGCATGCCTCGGGCGAGCAAGGCGTTTCCTAAGGAGCAGGTGGAGCTGCTCAAGGCCGAGGCCGCCGATGCATTTATCAATATCGTGCTTGCCTGCGGCGGTCCGGCGCTCGATGCGCTGGTGGGGCTTGCTCGTGCTGTGGAGGCGGAATACCGCGCGCTCAAGGCTGACCAGTCCGCGCTTGATAACAACGACCTGCTGCGCATGGCGTACGAGGCGCTGCGCGATTATCCCGCCATCCGAGCGGCCTATGAGGGTCGCTTTAAGATGGTCATGATCGATGAGTTCCAGGATACCGACCAGATGCAGGTCGATTTGATCCGTTACCTGACGGGCGCGGGGGAGCGCGCACTGTGCACCGTAGGCGATGCGCAGCAGTCGATCTACCGCTTCCGTGGTGCCGAGGTCGAGGTGTTCCGTCGCCAGGAGCGCAAGGTGGGTTCGACGACGGCGTCCGAGACGGTCGCCACGTCCGATGCCCCCGCCGGCGAGCTCGTCAAGCTTGTACGCAACTTCCGCAGCCACGACGAGGTGCTGCGCTATGTGGCGCGCGTCTTTGACGGCGACACCGGTGGTTTGATGCAGGGGTTCTTGGATCTTGAACCGAGCGACGAACGCGAGGACAAGCTCAAGGCGAAGACATCGCGCCGCCAGGCGATCTTCGTTGCCGGTGGCAGTACGCAGGAGCGAACGCAGGCGAAAGCTCGCGCGATTGCGGAGCGATTCCAAGCACTCGTTAAAGCGGGCCAGCCCCAGGGCAGCATGGTCCTGCTGCTGGGCCGCATGACCAACGCCGATGTCTATGCGCAGGCCTTCCGCGACCAAGAGCTCGACTGCGTGATCGCAGGCGGCTCGGTCTTTGCCCAGGCTGCCGAGGTCCAAACGGTGCGTGCCCTGGTCTGCGCACTCGCCAATCCGGCCGATACGGCGCAGGGCCTTATGCCGCTGCTCGCCTCGCCGATGTTTGCGCTCGGCGCCCAGGAGTTCCTGGCGCTGGCGACCAAACTGGACGACCAGACGGGGGAGACCTCGCGCCGCAACATCGATGCGGGCATCATGAGCGATTCCGATGTGCCGGGTTTGCAAGACTTGCCGCTCGTGACGCGCGCCCGCGAGGTGCTGCGGTATGCGCTTCGTCGCGTGGGCCGCGATTCGTTCGCCGCCATCGCGCGCGATACTGTCAACGCCTCCGGCTGGTTTGTGCGTCTGGCACAGCGTGGTCCCGAGGGCAAGGCCATTGCCGCCAACGTGCTTAAGGCGCTCGATGCCGTGGCCGAGGCGGAGGCCGAGTTCGGTAACTCGCCGCGTTCCATTGCGCTTGCCTTCGACCGCTTCTTGGCGGGCAAGGAGGCCCCAGGTGCCCTCAACGAGGAGGGCGACGGCGCGGTGCGCATCATGACGGTGCATGCCTCCAAGGGCCTGGAGTATCCGGTCGTGGCGGTTGCGGAGTGCTTTGGCGTGCGTAAGTCCTCGGGTGCGGCTCAGATGGGGCGTGTCGAGGGCGGAGCGCAGGTCGTGGCGCTGCCGGCGCGCTTCGACGGCGTTAAACTCGCGGACGGCACGTTCGTAAAGGGCGATGACGTCAAAAAGCAGTTTGAGCATGCGTTTAAGGGTAAGGGCACGTCGCTATGGTTGCCGCCGGAGCTCATGGAGGATGTCTGCGCGACGGGTTCTCCCGCCGAGGCATTCGTTCGCCTGCGCAACCACGACCTGCAGCTTTCGCTCGAGGAGCGGGCTCGCTTGCTCTATGTCGCCATGACGCGAGCGCGCGAGCTGGTCATTCTGGCGATGGATGTCGGCGTGAGCCGCGGCAAGGTGTGCGCGCCGACCTTCGATGTCGAGACGGATCTGACCTACGACGTGCTGCGCCGCATCCTGCCGACCGACAGCCTGGACATGCCGCAGCTCGATAGCGACCGTTTGGTGTTCGACAACTCCAAGCCGGGCGACTACGAGCTCATCTCGCTGGCGGACTTTACGTTTGGCGAGCAGACGTTTGAGGTCAACGCTTCGCTGGATGTCGAGGGCAGGCTTGTCCGCGGCGATGCGGAGCCGGAGGGTGCCGGTGCGGATGCCCACGCCGCTGTTCCCGGTCCTGCCGACCCCGAGCCCGATGCGTTTGAGCTCGTGTATCCCCAGGCGGTGGGCGTGCGCATGGGCACCTGCCCGTATCCGGCGCGCGATTCGTACAGCTACTCGTCAATTGCCGCGGCACTGCATGCCGAGTCCGAGGACCGAGCCGCCGAGGCGCATGTGCCCATGGACGAGGCTGGCGATGATGCGGAGTCGGATGGTTCCGAGATGACGGATGCAGGCGTGGCCGCCGTTGAGCCCGCCGGCAACCCCATGGCGCTGGGCTCGGCGTTCCATGCCGCCTGCCAGTGGCTGATCGAGATGGGTGCCGATGCGCTGCCCGCTGAGCGTGCCGATGCGCTGGCGCGCCTGTGGTGCCTGACGCCGGAGCAGCGCGAGCGCTTCGACGTTGCCCTGGACCGCTGGCTCAAGTCGGCTGCTCGTGCCGACCTGCTCGCGTGGCCGTGCGTTCGCGCCGAGGTGCCGTTCTTCTCGCTGGGCTGCGAGGACGAGGACATCGCCCGCTACGGTGCATATGCCGAGGGCGCCATCGACGCTTTGGCGACGAACCCGGCGGATTCGTCATGCGCGCTGGTCATCGACTACAAGACGGGTGGGACGCCGGACGAGACGCCGGAACAGCTGCAGGAGAAGCACGCCCTGCAGGCGCGCGTCTACTCCGATGTGTTGCACAAGGCGGGCTTTGAGGCCGTGACCGTCAAGTTCGTCCGCGTGGAGCAAGTCGACCCCGCCAACCCCTGCGAGCCTCAAGTAGTCACCTACAGCCTCTAGCCACCTCAGGCTTTATGGTGCTATTTGGTTGGTTTTGCGGCCGTAAGGCCCTCAATCGTCCAAATGGCACCGCAACGCATGGGAGAGCTTGGGGCGGTACAATGGCCCGAACGGTTCAAACGAATAAGGGGCCATCATGCAGCTCACCAAAACGCTTAAGGTGACGCCGGAGGAGCTTTTTGACGCTCTGGCGGGGTCCATCATGCAGGATATCGAGAACGTCACGGGCAAACGTCCTAGCCGCAATAAGCTCAACGGCTATAAGTACGAGAAGCGCGCCCAGTCCGCAAAAGGCAAGACCAAGGGCACGGCGATCAAGGTTAAGATCAAGCACTTTGACTACCCGTGCCTCTATGAGGTCCGTTTTCAGTATGCGGCGGGCATCAATACCATGCGCTATGAGACTGCACCTGCTGGCGATGGTGCTTGCGAGCTCACCTATACCGAGGATTTTCAGGGTGCGGGTGGCAACACGTCTGGCATGCGCGGCAAGCTCGGCCTCTTCTTCTACGAGCGCAAGCTCAAGAGCCACGCCAACCAGACGATTGATCAAATCGTCAAATACATCGAGGGTGAGCGCCGCGTAAAGGCTAATCCCGCCTTCGCCGATGATACTGCCGAAAACGCTTCGGATGTATTCCATTGATACCCTGTGCAAAAGCTTTACCGCTCTTCACATCAACTGTGAACACTTCAGGCTTCGAGTCAGTAGCGAGCGGCCCGACAAAAGTAGTTGATGGAAGTGCCAAATGAATAAGAATGCCGCTACGCAACTGCACATCTATTCCGCCTTTTTCGTTCTCGCGGGATTTGTTTTAAATCGGGGAGTGTTTCTACTTTTCCTTGCGGAGAAAGGAATGCCTGTCACGGAAATCGCGCTTTATCAAGCCCTGTTTAACATTGCAACGGTCGTCCTCGAGCTGCCAACAGGGCTGATAGGCGATTTCTTTGGAAAGAAGTTTTCGATTCAAGTGGGCGTGCTGCTGCTTTTCTTCCATACGGCTGGCATGCTGTTGCTCTCAGGCCCCTTTCTTGTCGTGCTTTCCCTTGTTGAGGCACTCGCCTACTCCCTTCAATCGGGATCCGAACAAGCACTTTTATATGAAATTGCCCGGAATGCCGGTCAAGGAGAGCGCTTCCTCACCATCAATGCTCGGCTGCTTGCCGCACAATCAATCGCTACGGGAATGGCAATTGTGCTCGGATCTTTCATTGCCCAAGTATCTTGGAGCGCCCTCTACGTATGTGTCTCCGTTTTCTATCTCCTGCAGCTTTTCCTTCTGTATCCCATTGAGAGGACGGAAGCGACCCGTTCTGAAAGCTCTGAAAAGGGAAGGTTTGACGTAGCCAAGATCTTCAGACGCGAAACCTGGTGCATTGGAGAATCCGCTTTTGCGGTGTTGCTTCTTCTAATCGGCACAAGCATGCTCGATGGATTCTATGGGAGTTATTACAACTTGAATCAGTTGGTATTCGACGCATTTGATGCTCCCGTCTCCATAATAGGAATCTTTTTCGGTGCATCCTATGCAGTAAATGCGACGGCCTACATTGCAGCAGATTTCTTCTCATTGCGTTTCGGGAAAAGAAATACCATGCTCGGCTCGATGCTAATCGAGGCTGGCCTTTTCATGATTCTTCCGTGGTTCGCTTCAAATCCGCTGTGTTTGTTTGGCCTTAGCATGGTGCTTTGTTTTCTCCCAGAAGTGGTGTACATCACTTCGGAAAACTTAATCCAAGACGCTATAGCGGACGATCTCCGCGCGACGATCCTTTCCGTCGCGTCTCTGGTAAGGGCTCTCTTTTCTGCAGTGTTTTTCTCCATATTTGGACATGTGTTGGGGTTATATCCCATTCAGATAGCGCTCGGTATTATTGGTGCAATCGCGATAGCAATTACCGCCGTTGTTTCATTAAAAATGGTTGGAATACAGGTCTCCAAGAATTGATATATCGATTGACGAGCTATCCGAAGCGTCGAGCCTTCTTGATGGACATGACTATTCGTCACAAATCATTCCGCGCATCGCCGGGGTTCCAGTAATACTCGATATATCTGGATGCCCTCATTCCCCTTTTTGAAGGTCCCAAATTGACTACCCGTGTGGGTTTGGCTAGGTTCGGGTGCTGTCCGTGCCGTGGGGTAAAATCGTTCAGTCAGAACACGAACCCGCATCGGAGCTCATCACATGGCATTTGTCCATCTGCACAATCACACTGTTTTCTCCATGCTCGACGGCGCAACCCGTATCCAGGATATGGTCAATCGTGCCGTTGAGCTTGGCATGCCCGCCGTGGCCATTACCGACCACGGCTACATGTACGGCGTGCCCGACCTGGCGCTGGCCTGCGACGCCGTCAACCACAACACGCCCGAGTACAAGACGTGGAGCCACGACAAGGCCTTCTTGGAAAAGGATCGCCGCGACGAGCTGGTGGAGCCCGATCCCGAGGCAAACCCGCGCGAGCATGCCCAGTATGTGAAGGACATGGCCATGTGGGACGAGAAGGGCAACATCGACGAGCTCAAGCCGCCCCTGGTCATCAAACCCATCTTTGGCTGCGAGGTCTACTTTACGCCGGACGAGACGCTCGCCCGCGACCACAAGCCCGAGCTCTACCACATGATCCTTCTGGCCAAGGACCAGGAGGGCTACGTCAACCTGATGCAGACGGTTTCCGAGGCAGCCGTGCAGGGCTTTTACTACAAGCCGCGCGTGACGCTCGACAACCTGCACCGCCACGCCAAGGGCATGATCTGCACGAGCGCCTGCATCGCGGGCATCATCCCCAAATACATCGACCGCGGCGACATGGAAGGCGCCATCAAGTGGGCCGAGACCTTCCGCGATACCTTTGACCCCGGCGACTTTTACATCGAGATTCAGGAACACGGCATCACCACCGACAACGGCCTGACCGATGAGCAGATGGACCGCACGCTCATCGATATCGCCAAGCAGGTGGGCGTCAAGGTCATCGCCACTAACGACTTCCACTACCTGCGCCGCGAGGACGCGCCTGTGCAGGACGTCATCATGTGCATTGGCATGAACGCCAAGGTCGACGACCCCAACCGCATGCGTATGACCGGCTCGGAGTTTTACATGAAGACCGAGGAGGAGATGCGGGCGATGTTCCCGTATTGCCCCGAGGCCTGCGACAACACGCTCGAGATCGCCGACAAGTGCTACGTGGAGCTGGACTGGGACTCTATCATCCTGCCGCGCTTCCCGTTGCTCGATCCCGGCGAGACGCACGAGAGCCAGTTCCGCCGCGAGTGCGAGAAGGGCCTGCGCCAGCACTACGGTGACGACTGGGCCACGCGCGAGATCGGCGGCGTCAACATCAAAGAGCGCTTTGAGTACGAATACAAGGTCATCTGCGACAAGGGCTTTGCCGCCTACTTCCTCATCGTTGCCGAGTACGTGCAATGGGCCAAAGACAACGGCATCGGCGTCGGCCCCGGCCGTGGCTCGGCCGCCGGCGCTATCGTCGCTTACGCCATGAACATCACCGCGTTCGACCCGCTCGAGAACGGCCTGATGTTCGAGAGGTTCCTGTCCCCGCAGCGTACCGAGATGCCCGATATCGATATGGACTTCGACGATGAGCGGCGCCTCGAGGTCGTGGAGCACGTTCGCCAGCTCTACGGCCCCGAGAAGGTCACCCACGTCATCACCTACTCGACCATTAAGGCCAAGCAGGCCATCAACGATGCCGCGCGCGTTCTGGACTACCCGGTCTACATGGGCCAGCGCCTGTCCAAGATGGTCTCGAGCGACCCCAAGGTCAAGCTCAAGCAGGTACTCGAAAAACAACCCGGCAAAGAGGATCTGTTTAACCCCGACTTTGCCGAGGCCTATAAAAAGGACGACGACGCCCGCCGCATCATCGACACGGCGCTCTCGATTGAGGGCCTCACCCGTGGCGAGGGCGTGCACGCGTGCGCCGTTCTGATCTGCCGCGACCCCGTCAACGAACATGTGCCCACCAAGCTCGACACCAAGGGCGGCGTCGAGATTACCCAGTACGAGGGCCATACCGTTGCCGACATGGGCCTGCTCAAGATGGACTTCTTGGGCCTGCGCACGCTGACGGTTATCTCCAAGGCCAAGGCAAACATCAAAAAGAACTTCGGTATCGACATCAAAGAGGAAGAGATCCCCTTTGACGATCCCGAGATCTTTAAGCTCATGGGCTCCGGTCACACTGCCGGCGTCTTCCAGGTCGAGTCCGCCGGCATGACGGCCACGATCAAGAACATGAAGCCCACCGAGTACAAGCACGTCGTAGCATTGATCGCCCTGTACCGCCCGGGCCCGCTGGGCGCCGGCATGGTCTCGTCCTACATCAACCGTATGAACGGCAAGGAGCCGGCCGTCTCCTACGACGACCGCCTGGACGACATCCTGGGCGAAACCTACGGCACCATGGTCTACCAGGAGCAGGTTATGCTCATCTCCGTCGAGATGTGCGGTTTCTCCAAGGGCGAATCGGACTCGCGTATCCGTAAACCCGTGGCTAAGAAAAAGATCAAGCTGCTCACGTCGACGGTGCTGCACTGGGAGGATGGCTCGGACGAGACCACCTACGACCACTGGATGAACGGCGCTATCAAGAACAACTACACGCGCGAGGTCGCCCAGAAGATTTGGGACGATGTTCTCGAGTTCGCATCTTACGCCTTTAACAAGTCGCACTCCGCCGGCTACGCCATCCTGGTTATGCAGACGGCGTGGCTCAAGGCGCACTATCCGCACGAGTACATGGCGGCCGTTCTGACGTCCTACACGGGCAAGACCGACAAGATCGTTCATTACGTCTCGGCGTGCCGTCACGACGGCATCCCCGTGCTTTCGCCAGATGTCAATGAGTCCGGTACCGAGTTCACGGCTACCAAGGAGGGCGTGCGCTTTGGTCTGGCCGGCATCCGCGGCGTGGGCACCGGCGTGGCGCAGGCGATTATCGCCGAGCGCGAGGCGGGCGGTCCGTTTAAGACGCTGCACGATTTTGTCGAGCGCGTGGACTCGAGCCAGGCCAACCGCCGCGTGATCGAATCGCTCATCAAGGCAGGCGCCTTCGACTCCACGGGGTATCCGCGTCGCCAGATGATGCACTTTGTGGACAAGAACAACCCCGAGAACATCATCGATGCCGCGGTAAAGCGCCAGAAGGATCGCGCGAGCGGCCAGACGTCGTTCTTCGATATGTTTGGCGACGTTGAGGGCTCGGGCTTTGAGGTGAGCGTGCCCGATCCGGATGGCCAGGAATGGGACCGCCACCTTAAGTTGAGTCAGGAGAAGGAGGTTCTGGGCATCTATGTCTCGGACCACCCGCTACGCCCGTTTGAGTATGCACTAGCCAAGGCGCGTGACTTCTCGTTCTCGCAGATCGACACCGGCTACGAAGTTCAGAATCCTACGGGCGGCACCATCAACCAGGAAATTCCCGAGGGCAAGGCGCTGTGGTGGGCCGGCATGGTCTCGAGCGTGTCCAAGCGCGTGACCAAAAACGGTGACCCCATGGGCATCGTGCAGCTCGAGGACATGGAAGGCGAGGCCACCGTCGTCGTGTTCCCCAAGACCTACAAGGAGGCCGAGGGGTACCTGTACGGCGAGGTCGATCCCGAGACCGGCGCGCAGCTGTCCGATGCCTTTGTGCGCATTAAGGGCAAGCTCGAGCGCTCGGACCGCGGCGACCAGATCATCGCGCAGGAGATCGTGCCGCTCGAGCTCAACGAGGAGAACAACAAGCCCAAGGTGTTTGAGGTCATGGTGCCCAACAGCCGCTTTAGCCAGGGCAATATGGCGCGCCTGGCCACGGTGCTCACCGCTAACCCGGGCGGCGACCGCGTGGAGATCTTTATCGAGCAGGTGGACGGGCGCGTGCTGCGTGCCGAGGTACCTGCCAAGGTCAACGCGCGTTCGATTCCGCTGCTGGCCGAGGCCAAGGCCATTGTGGGTAACCAGGGCCGCGTGACGGTGATCTAAGCTACCCCGGGTGAGATTGGAGGAAGTGATGGCGCAGGGGACGTTTGTGCAGGCGCTTCGCAAAGAGGCGGCGTTGAGCGGCACCTTTATGAAGGGGCGCTCGCTCATGCTTAACGGTGCCGTGCTGTCGATTGAGGACAGCGGCTCGCGCTTCTCCAAAAACGTGACGGTCGAGGGCACGGTGCGCGGCTCGCGCGGTTACCTGTACAAGACGCACGTGGCGCTCGACATGGACGAGCACGAGGTTATCGACTACGACTGCGACTGCCCCGCCGCATACCGCTATCCCGGTATGTGTAAGCACGCTATTGCCACGGCGCTGGCGTATTTGGATGCCAGCGGCGCCGAGCCCGTCGAAGGTTTGCGCACGCCGGTTCGCACGTTTACGGCGCAGCCGAAACAGCCCGCGCGCGCCATGTCCGCCGCGCCGGCCGTCAACCCCAACTTTCCCTTCCCGGCGCCCGTCCCCACGAGCCCGAGCCTTGTGGCGGCGCTCTCCGATCTTTCGGACGCGCGCATGGATGAGCTGGCGAGCATGCGCCGCAAGCTTGCCGGTGCCGTTGATCCCGACGCCCCCAAAGCGGCATTGGAGCCCTCGTTGGTGCCGTACTACAATCCGCTGTTCGCTGACCGCTTTAGCTGGGCGCTCGAGTTCCGCATTCGCTGTGGATCGGTCTCCTACGTGGTCAAGGACATCGACGGCATGGCCGATGCCTACGTGCGCGGCGGCACGTTCTCCTATGGCAAGAAGCTCACGTTTGTCCATTCACCTGAGGCCTTTGACGAAACATCGGCAAAGCTGCTCAACCTTGTTGTGACGACAGTTGCCTATCTCGATGACATCACAAGCTCGCGTTCGGCGTCGTACGACTTTGCCCGCAGCGGTTTTGTTGCCGAGCGTCAGTTGCCGCTGTCCGAGCATAGCATCGTATATGTGCTGGACCTGCTGCGCGGCCAGACCATCTCCTTTGAGCCCGCCTGGTCGCGGGGGATGACGACGCATCGCACCTACGACGTGGCGGTTGAACTGCCTCCGGAAGGGGAGGACGAGGCGCTGTCTAAGCGCCCACCGCTCCTTGCCGCCAAAATCGCGCCGGCGGCCGGTGGCAGCTATGATCTGCGCCTGCCCGCCGATATGTACTGCTTTACGTCGGGCGATGCCGCCTACTTGGTTGACACCCGCCGTGCGCGCCGCACCGATGTGGCGTTTGCTCAGCACGCGGCGCCGTTCCTATCACGCTTGCTGCCCTGTCGCACGCCGGTCCATATTGCCGCCGAGCAGGTGGGCGAATTCTGCCGCATGGCACTGCCCATTTTGCGCGACTACACCGATCTTACCGCTCCCGCCGTGCTCGACACCGTGGCGCCCGAGCCGAGCTTTGCCATGGCGATCGGCGTCGACGATGGGCTCGTGACCTGCAAAATTACGGTTACCTACGGCGACTGGTCGGCAGATCTCTTTAGCCTGGGCGCTCCGGGCAGCCCCTTCGAAGAGCGGCGCCCGGGCGTGCCGCCGCGCGACGAGGTGGCAGAGTTTCGCGTTATGGACACGGTGGCCCTGTATTTCGACTTTTACGAGGGCGGCCTGGCATTTGAGGAACGCGATGATGAGAGCCTGTTCCACTTGCTGACCGAGGGCCTGTCCGCCCTGTCCGAGCTGGGTGAGGTCATGCTCAGCGACCGTCTGCGCCAGATTTCGGTGCGCCCCGCGCCCAAGCTCTCGGTTCGTGCGACCGTCAAGAGCAATCTGCTCGATGTCGAGCTGGGCGCGAGCGGGCTTTCGGCGGCAGATCTTGCCATCTATCTGGACTCGTACAAGCGCCACCAGACGTTTGCGCGCCTGACGTCCGGCGACATCGTGCGCCTGGATGAGGGAGCGCGCGCTGCGTTTGGCCTTGCCGAAGATCTGGGCGTCGATGCCGTCGACCTGCTCGACGGCGTGTCGCTCCCCGCGTCGAGCACCCTTTTTGTCGATAGCATGCTCGCACGCACGCCGGCGCTTGAGGCCGATCGCGACGCCGCGTTCCGCCGCACCGTCGAGCGCCTGGACACGCTTGGCAAGATGGACTTTACGGTGCCGGCATCGCTCAAGGCAACGATGCGCGGCTACCAGGTCGACGGATACCAGTGGCTCGGCTCGCTCGAACACCTGGGCCTTGGCGGCATCTTGGCCGACGACATGGGCCTGGGCAAAACGCTCCAGATGATCGCGCATATCCTGGCGCGCGTGGAGGCGGGGGACACCAAGCCCACGCTCGTGGTATGCCCGGCCTCACTCGTGTACAACTGGACTGCCGAGCTGGAGCGCTTTGCCCCGTCGCTCGATGTGTGCGCCATTGTGGGCGCCAAGGCGCAACGCCGCGTGCAGATCGCCGGCGTGGCCGAGCATAGCGTGGTCGTGACGTCGTATGACCTTATGCGGCGCGATATCGACGAGTACGTCGAGCAGGATTTTGCCCGCGTGGTGCTCGATGAGGCACAGTACATTAAAAATCCGCTCACGCAGGTGGCGCGCGCCGCCAAGCGCCTGCCTGCCGGCGTGCGCTTTGCCCTGACGGGCACGCCCATCGAAAACCGCCTATCCGAGCTCTGGAGCATCTTCGACTTTTTGATGCCGGGCCTGCTGGGTACGCGTGAATCGTTTGCAAAGCGCTTCGAAAGCCCGGTCGAGCATGCCGAGGGCGACAGTGCCGCCCGCCTGCAAGCGCTCGTGTCGCCGTTTGTGCTGCGCCGCGTAAAGGAAGACGTGGTGGCCGACCTGCCCGAGAAGATCGAGGATACGGTCATGGCGCAGCTCACCGGCGAGCAGAGCAAGCTCTACCTGGCCAACCAGGACCGCATCGCCCAGCAGGTGCAGCACCGCGAGGCCGGGGAGTTTAAGAAGGACAAGCTCAAGGTGCTCGCCGAGCTCACCAAGCTGCGCCAGATCTGCTGCGACCCGCATCTACACTACGAGGACTACAAGGCAGGGAGCGCCAAGCTCGACGCTTGCATGGAGCTCGTGCACGGTGCGCTCGACGGCGGGCACCACATTCTACTGTTCAGCCAGTTCACGGGCATGCTCGATATCATTGGCAAGCGCCTGGCCAAGGAGGACATCGGCTTTCTTAAGCTCACGGGCGCTTCGTCCAAGGAGAGCCGCGCCAAGATGGTCGCGCAGTTCCAGGCGGGCGAGGTGCCGGTGTTTCTGATCTCGCTCAAGGCGGGCGGCGTGGGCCTCAACCTGACGGCGGCCGACGTGGTCATCCACTACGACCCGTGGTGGAACGTGGCCGCGCAGGACCAGGCGACCGACCGCGCGCACCGTATTGGCCAGCAACATACCGTGACCGTGTACAAGCTCATCGCCAAGGACACGATCGAGGAGCGCATCATGCAGATGCAAGAGTCCAAACGCGACCTGGTCAACAGCGTGCTCGGCGGCGACGGCATCTCCTCGGCGCTGTTTACCCGCGAGGATGTTCTGGCACTGCTCGGCGGCGACGGGCGCTAACCCGCTCGGGTGGGGCCGCCAGGGCGGATAGCGCACGTTGCCCCATCGTCCCCGCTCGTTATGTGTTCATTTGCGATGCCGTGGATGGTTCGCGCGCCTTTGGGCATAAGAAGCATCGAGAACATCGGCACATCAGCAAAGGAGAACATCATGGCGAAATTCTATAAGGACCCCGACGGCAAGCTCATTGCCGCCCTTGGCAACGACGTTGCAACCCCTGCCGGCTGCACGGAGCTGACCGCGAACACCGAGGACGCGGCGCACGAGAAGCACGTGCCCGTCGTTGAGAGCGAGCGCGACGGTCACGTGATCCGCGCACGCGTGGGCTCGGTCGAGCATCCTATGGTGCCCGAGCACTACATCGAGTGGATCGCCCTTGAGGCCGAGGGCCGTCTGGAGGTCCATTACCTCCAGCCCGGCATGAAGCCCGCGACGTTTTTTGCCGGCGGCTCCAAGACCGGCACCGTCTATGCCTATTGCAACCTGCATGGGCTGTGGTCCGCGACGTTCTAGGAGCGCGTCCCCGCTCGGGGTATCATAGCTAGCATATGCACATGCGAGCGCCGACTGCATCATGCGGCCGGCGCTTTTACTACGACAACGATGGTTTACGACGGAAAGGGCTGAGCCATGAAGCTCGCACTTGCACAGATCGATATGCGCCTGGGTGATATTGAGGGCATTTGCGGCCGCATCGAGGACCAGGCTCGTCTGGCCCACGAGCGCGGGGCACGCGTGCTGTGCGTGCCGGCTCCGCTCTTTATGGGCGCCATGCCCGGGGGCCTGGTGGGCACTGCCGACTTTGAGCACGACATGTTGACAGGCCTGACCGGTGTCGCCGAGCGTATCCAAGAACTCGATATGATCTGCATCGTGCCCGCGGCGGTTTCGTTTGAGGGCCAGCCCCTGCTCGACTACATGATGCTCAAGGACGGCCATGTGGTGCCGGCCCGTTCGAGCATTGCCCTGCAGCGTGGTGGGAACGGTGATGCCCGTTGGGCGCCGCCGGTCTTCGACGTGGACGGCGTGCGTATCGCCGTGATTTTCGACTTGGACCGCGAGCTCGAGATGCTGCCGACCGGCGTCGACCTCATCGCCTATTTTCAGTTCAACGCGTTTGACATGACCGACCGCGAGACGGCCGCCATTGCCGCCGTTCGCAGCGGTGCCTACCGCAAGATCGCATCTAAGCGCAGCGTGTGGTTTGCCTGCATGGCGCCGGTCGGTGCCTATGACGAGTCGGTGTATACCGGCGGATCGTTTGTGCTCGACGACTGCGGGCGCGTGGTGGCCCAGGCGCCGTGTTTTGAAGAGAGCCTGCTGGTTCAGGAGATCCAGCGCGGTGTGATGCTCGATGCCTTGGAGGACCACGAGCTGCCCGAGTTTCGCTCCGAGGAATGGCTGTGGCAGGCGCTGGTGCTCGCCGTTCGCGATAACGCCCGCGCCCGCGGTACGTCGCGCGCCGTGGTGGCGCTCGAGGGCGACTTGCCGTCGTCCCTGCTGGCGGCGCTTGCCGTCGACGCCCTGGGTCCGCGCAATGTGGTCGGCCTGGTGCTGGGACGCAACCGCATCTTTACGCCGGCGCAGGAGGAGGCCGAGGCTGCTCGCTGTGCCGCCGTTCGCGCCATTGCCGAGCGCCTGCATATTCGCACGGTTGAGCGCGATGCCCCGGATGCCGCGCGTGTGCTCGACCGCGATGTATCGGCGGGCGACGCCGAGCGCCTGCGCTCTCGCACGCTGGGCCTCATGCTGGAGGATACGGCGCTCGAGCTGGGGGCGATGGCGTTGAGCCCGCTGTCCAAAACTGAGTACGCGCTGGCGGCGCCCGCGCTTTGCGGTGGCTACCAGGGCGATTATGCGCCCTTTGGCGACGTATACCTGTCGACGCTCGAGTTTGTGGCGCGCGTACGCAACCGTACGTCTGCCGTGGTGCCGCAGGAGCTCGTGACACTCAACGCGGTGGAGGATTGCATGGAGCGCGTGCTGGCGCAAGCGCTCTCGACGCTTAACGGTCCGGTTGACATGCTCGACCGCGCGGCACAGCTGCTCGGCGGGCTTGAGCCGGGCGAGGTCGATGGCACGCTCGAGTCGCACGTCGACCGCAATCGTCCCTTCGACGACATTCCGATGGCCACCGGCAAGCCCGAGGCTTGCTCGCTGCTGCTGATGCTCGTGCGCCAGGGAGAGGCGGCTCGCCGCCAGCTGCCGACGGCGCCGATCGTCTCGGCCCGTTCGTTTGTCGAGCGCGCCTGGCCGTATATGCTCGCGTGGTCCGATCTTGGCCTGAGCGGTAAAGAGCGCATGACGGTCGATGCGCTGGCGCGCGCCGAGGTGAACCGCTTTGCCGACGAGGATACAAGCGAGCGCATGCGTGGCGAGATGATGGGCATACTGGGTGAGCTGTTGGGTATTTCGCCCGAGCAGATGGAGGAGCTGCGCTCCGAGGACGGCCAGCGCCGCCTGCACGAGGGTATGAAGAAGTTTGAGGGCGAGGTCCAGGACGCCATCGATAAGATGATGGGCGGCCAGGGTGGCCCGCAGGGTGGACCCCAGGGTGGCCCGATGCCGCATCCGCCGGTTGATCCCCGACAGTTCCCGTTCTTCTCGCAGAACTAAAAAGGTTACGCGGTTTTGCCAAACCGCGTAACGAGTCGACGCTGCGCGAGCCCCTGCCGGGCAATCTGCCGCTCAAACCGTCGCTTGCGTACAAAAGTACGCGGCGCTCCTCTTTCGCGACACCTTGCCACGGCAGGGACTCGCTCGCTGACTTATGCTCAACCTATGGTTCAACCTTGCTTGCTAGATGCGGCCGCTATTGTGTTATTCTAGAACAGACGTTCGTGAATGATGCGCGGGGCCTTGCCTTGCGCTTGGTAAAAGACGAGGGGAGGTTGGTTTGGTTATCTTGGGCATTGACCCCGGTTTGGCTCATACGGGTTGGGGGATTATCGAGGAGCGGCGTGGCGAGGTTCGCTGCCGTGCCTACGGCTGCATCGAGACCAGTGCCGGAAGTCCGCTCGCGGTGCGCCTGTCGCATATCGCCCGCGACCTCAAGGGTGTCGTGGAGCGTTATCGACCCGATACCGCTGCCATCGAGAGCATTTACTTTGGCGCCAACGTTCGCTCGGCCATCCCTACGGCGCATGCCCGCGGCGCTGCGCTTGTGGCGCTTTCGGAGTGCGCGCTCGAGATTGGCGAGTACACGCCTATGCAGATTAAGCAGGCTGTTGTGGGCACCGGAGCCGCAGATAAGCGGCAGGTCGCCTACATGGTGCGCACGCTCACGCAGCTCGATCACGACCCGCATCCCGACCATGCCGCCGATGCCCTGGCCTGCGCCATCTGCCACGTTAACCTCAGCCGTACCCGGGCGCTTACCGGCGGCGAGTTCTATCAACAGAGAGGAACCGGATACTGATGATCTCCCAGCTCCACGGAACGCTTGTCGAGGCCACGATGAGCTCTGCTGTCGTCGATGTGTCGGGCGTTGGCTTTGAGCTCGGCATCTCGGGCAGCACTGCGGCCACGTTGCCGACGCCCGGCGGCGAGGTCCGCCTCTACACGCGTATGCAGGTGCGCGAGGACGCCATGACACTTTTCGGTTTTTCCTCTAAGGATGAGCGCACGATGTTCGATCGGCTCGTGTCTGTCTCGGGCGTTGGCCCGCGCTTGGCGCTCGCCGTGCTTTCCACCTATACCGTGGGGCAATTGTATTCGCTGGTGATGGCCGAGGACGACAAGGGCATGGCCAAGGTGCCCGGTGTGGGCAAAAAGACAGCTCAGCGTCTGATCCTGGAGCTCAAGAGCACCTTTGCCAAGGACAAGGGCTTTGTGCCGGTCGACGTGATTCCCGGCCAGGTTGCGATGCCCGTGCCCGCTGCCGCTCCCTCGGCCATCGATGACGCCCGTGCGGCGCTCCTTTCCATGGGCTTTAGCCCGCAGGAGACCGATGTCGCTCTGAGCGGGTATGATGGGCAGGATATGCGTGTCGAGGATCTGCTCGGCGCGGCGCTTAAGCGACTCGGAATGGATGCGTGATGTGGGAAGCCGATGACTCTCAGGACCTGTGGGCGACGCCCGGCAACTCGCCGGCGGCATCCATGGCGCACGGCGAGCGCATGGTGGGCTCGGAGCTGACGGCCGAGGACCTCGATGTCGATCGCACTTTGCGCCCCCAGCGCCTGGACGATTACTGCGGCCAGGAGCATATCAAGCAGAGCCTGCGCGTGTTGATCGAAGCGGCGCAGAGCCGTGGCGAGACGCTCGACCACGTGATTTTCTCGGGTCCTCCGGGCCTGGGCAAGACCACGCTGGCCACCGTTATCGCCAACGAGCTGGGCGCTCAGATCAAGACCACGAGTGGCCCTGCCATCGCGCGCACGGGCGACCTGGCGGCCATCCTTACTAACTTGCAGCCGGGTGATGTGCTGTTTATCGACGAGATCCACCGCCTCAACCGTTCGGTCGAGGAGGTACTGTACCCCGCGATGGAGGACTTTGCCCTCGATATCGTGATTGGCAAGGGTCCGGCGGCGCGCTCGATTCGCCTGGATATTCCCAAGTTTACGTTGGTAGCGGCAACGACCCGCTCAGGCATGTTGACAGGCCCGTTGCGCGACCGCTTTGGCATTTCATATCGCCTGGATTACTACACGGTCGAGGAGCTCGCGCAGATTGTGACGCGCTCGGCGACTATCCTGGGCGTGACGATCGACCACCCCAGTGCACTCGAGATCGGCTCGCGTTCGCGCGGCACGCCACGTCTTGCCAACCGCCTGCTCAAGCGCGTGCGCGATTACGCACAGGTGCGCGGCAACGGTCCCATTGAGCTCGATATCTGCCGTCAGGCACTCGAGTTCTTTGAGATCGACGAGCTCGGTCTGGACTGGATGGATATTCGCATTTTGGAGACGCTCGCCAAGACGTTCTCCGGTCGTGCCGTGGGACTTACGACCCTTGCCAGCGCGGTGGGCGAGGACCCGGGCACGCTCGAGGATGTCTATGAGCCCTATCTGCTGCAGTGCGGGCTGATGATTCGTACACCGCAGGGCCGTCAGGCAACCCTTCGCACCTTTGAGCACCTGGGGATTGAACCTACCGTTTAGGGCGCTTTGTTTTGGCGGGCTGTTGGGCTATCGCTGAGCATTGGATAAACATATCGCCATTCATCGGTTACGGGTGTTTTACTATTGCGCGCCCGTGCTATGCTGAATTGGTCTTTTTCTCATTCGGTAACGAAAGGACCGCCCATGCCTACTGACATCGAAATCGCACGTTCTGTCACGCCGCTGCCTATTACCGAGGTGGCCAAGAACGCCGGCGTCGACGTTAAGCACCTTATTCCGTACGGCTTCGACAAGGCTAAGGTCGACTATTCGCTGCTCAACGAGCCGACCGATCACCAGGCCAAGCTCGTCCTCGTGACCGCTATCAACCCAACGCCTGCGGGCGAGGGCAAGACCACCACGACCATCGGTCTGGCCGATGGCCTGCGTCGTCGCGGCGTCAAGAGTGCCGTGGCCCTGCGCGAGCCTTCGCTCGGTCCCGTCTTTGGCGTTAAGGGCGGTGCTGCCGGCGGCGGCTGGGCCCAGGTCATCCCCATGGAGGACATCAACCTGCACTTTACCGGCGACTTCCATGCTATCGGTGCCGCCAACAACCTGCTGGCCGCCATGCTTGATAACCACATCCAGCAGGGCAATCAGCTCGGCATTGACGTTAAGCGCATCACTTGGAAGCGCGTCGTCGATATGAACGACCGCCAGCTGCGTCATGTCATCGACGGCATTGGCGGTAAGGCCCAGGGCGTGCCGCGCGAGGACGGCTTCGATATCACCGTCGCCTCCGAGGTCATGGCAATCCTGTGCCTGTCTACGAGCATTAACGACCTCAAGGAGCGCTTGGGCGAGATTGTCGTCGGCTATAGCTTTGCCGGCGAGCCCGTCCGTGCCCGCGACCTTAAGGCCCAGGGTGCCATGGCCGCGTTGCTTAAGGACGCGCTCAAGCCCAACCTGGTGCAAACGCTCGAGGGTACGCCCGCGTTTGTCCACGGCGGTCCCTTCGCCAACATTGCCCACGGCTGCAACTCTATCATGGCTACGCGTATGGCGATGCGCTTTGGCGATGTCGCTATTACCGAGGCCGGCTTCGGTGCCGATCTGGGTGCCGAGAAGTTCCTCGACATTAAGTGCCGCATGACGGGCGTTCGCCCCAGCGCCGTCGTGATTGTCGCTACCGCCCGCGCGCTTAAGTACAACGGCGGCGTTGCCAAGGCCGACCTCAACGAGGAGAACCTCGAGGCTCTCAAGGCCGGTATGCCCAATCTGCTGCGTCACGTCGACAACATCCAGAACGTTTATGGTCTGCCCTGCGTAGTCGCCATCAACCGCTTCCCGACGGACACCGAGGCCGAGCTTGCTCTCATCGAGTCCGAGTGCCAGAAGCTCGGCGTCAACGTTAAGCTTTCCGAGGTCTGGGCCAAGGGCGGCGAGGGCGCGCTCGACCTGGCCGATGAGGTCATGCGTCTGATTGAGCAGCCGAGCGAGCTCAAGTTTGCCTATGAGGACGGCGCCGATGTGGCCGACGCTCTTGAGGCCATTGCCACCAAGGTCTACCGCGCCGACGGCGTTGACTTTACGCCGGCCGCCAAGCGCCAGCTCGCCGAGCTGCGCGAGAACGGCTTTGGCAACCTGCCGGTGTGCGTGGCCAAGACGCAGTACAGCTTTAGCGACAACGCCAAGGCCCTGGGCGCTCCCGAGAACTTCCGCATCACCGTGCGCGAGCTCAAGGTTTCCGCCGGTGCCCACTTTGTGGTCGCACTGACTGGCAGTGTTCTGACCATGCCGGGCCTGCCCAAGGTCCCCGCGGCCGAGAACATCGACGTCGACAACGACGGCAACATTACCGGCTTGTTCTAAGCCTGCTGCCCATAGCCGCTTGTCCGCCCCGTCGCGCCTGCCAAGGCCCGGCGGGGCTTTTTTATCCTTAGGCCCGCGCATGTCTTGTAGATACCGACGGGCTCTGCCCATCATAGGCTTTTGCGCGGGTAGAATGCATGGATAACTTGAGGCTCACGCGCGACGGAAAGGAATCGTTGCATGGATCAGGACAAGACAACCGTGATGGGCGGCTACGGTTCCGCGCAGGCTGGCGATAGCGCCGATGCGACCCGCGTTGTTCCCAACCCCGGCTATACCGACCCCGCCGCGACGCAGCCTTCTGCCGATCCCACCCGGGTTATGGGCTATGGCGACACGGCGCAGGATTCTTACGCTGCATCTTCGCAAGGCCCCTATGGCAACGCAGCTCCGGACCCGTTTGATTACGCGCCGCAGGATTCTTATGCCGCCTCGACGCCGAATCCCTATGATGACCTGCCGCAAAATCCCATTCCGCAGCCTCAGCAGACGACGTATATGCCTCGCACGGCGCAGTCTCGCTACGAGTCGCGCGAGCCGTATCGCGAGTACCCCAAGTCGATTCCGCAATATGGCGAGGACGAGGAGAAGAAGCCGTCGCGTTCGTCGAGCGTGATCAAGAAGATCCTCATCGTGCTGGCGATCTTCTTTGCGCTGTCGGTTGTGTTTGCCATTGTGTCGGGCATGCTCAACAAGCGAGGGAGTTCAACGGCCGATACCGCTGCCGAGCAAACCGAGTCCGCCTCGTCTAGCACCGTCGATCTGAGCGATATCCCGGGGCAGTACTGGTCCAACGCCAAGAAACTTCTCAAGTCGCGCGGCGCCAATCTTTCGAATGCCGTGGTCCTGACTGATGATGGCTCAACGCCCGTCATCGATGCCAACTGGGTCGTTACTTCTGCTTACTATAACGACAGCGGCAACCTCGAAATTCAACTCACGCACAAGAATAGCTCGGGCAACTCGCCCGACGGCCAAAGCGGTACCGACAGCTCGAGTTCCAATACGCTGGAGGACTTGAGCAACAAGGCACAGGAGCTTGGGGATAAGGCCCAAGAGCTGGGCGACACGGCCCAGAACCTGGGCGACACCGCTCAGAACTTGGGCGGCATGGCGACGGATGCCTGGAACGCTCTGCAAAACGGCATCTCGGGCGCTCAGGGAAACTAGCTGTTAAGCGGGCTACAGCTGCTCGGCCGGACGGTCGGGCGAGCTAAAGCCCGAGTCAAACGTAACGACGCATGAGGCATTGGGTCGGCGCTCGTGCACGATGCGCGTGACGAGCTCCAGCAGCTCCTCGTCGGATATGTCAAAGCCGTCGGGACGCACAAGGTCAAACGAAACGAACCCGTCGTGCTCGTGCAGGTCGTGGATGGAGAGCGCGGGATCGATCTGCATGATGCCGCGCTTGACCCAGCCGCGCAGGTCGTCGCCGGTGGTGGCGATGGGGTCACAGTGCAACGTGATGCCGATGCCCATCTGACGCTTGATGTCGTGCTCGATGGTGTCCAAAATCTCGTGGTGCTCAAATGCGTCGCCCTCGCCGGGCATCTCCACGTGGGCGCTGGCAAACTGACGACCGGGGCCGTAGTCGTGCACCATCAGGTCGTGTGTGCCCAAGACCTGCGGATAGGACATGATCTTGTCGCGGATTGCCTGAACGAGCTTGGGGTCGGGCGCTTGTCCCAGCAACGGGCTGATGGCGTCGCGCACTAGACCCATGCCGCTGATGCAGATGAAGATGCCCACACCCAGGCCTGCCCAGCCATCGAGGTCAAAGCCGGTCGTCTGCGAAATAAGCGCCGCCATCAAGACCGAACCCGAGGTGATGACGTCGTTTTTGGAGTCCTGTGCTGTGGCAATGAGTGTTTCGGAATCGATACGGTTGCCCAGCGCGCGGTTGAATGCGGCCATCCAGAATTTGACGAGCATGGACAAGACGAGAGCGGCTAGGGAGACCAGCGTGTAGGCGGTGGGGGAGGGCTTGATGATCTTGGTGACCGACTCGAGGATCAGGTTGATGCCGACGGCGCAAACCAGGACGGCGACGAACAGACCGGCTAGGTACTCGTAGCGGCCGTGGCCATAGGGGTGGCCTTCGTCTGCCGGGCGGCTGGCAAGGCGGAACCCGAGCAGGCTTACGATGTTGCTCGAGGCATCGGAGAGGTTGTTGAAAGCGTCGGCGATGAGGGAGACGGAGCCGGCGAGCAGGCCCGCGATGCCCTTGGCCAGGCACAGAGTGATGTTGAGGCCAATGCAGATGAGGCTTGCGGCGAAGCCCGCGTTGGTGCGGCAGGAGGTATCGACCGGCTCGCCCTCGCTGCCGGGAACAAGCGTATGTACCAGCCGATTTACAAATAGCATAGCGGTCGTCCTCACAATCATGTTTAAGGGGATAGTGTAGCTCGCGCGGAGGCGCTGTGCACCGATGCTCAGAAAATGCAGTAATGGTCTGCCGGTGCTAACGAGCGAGCCTTCTCGTCTGCCTGGGTGGTCCATTTTGGGCCACATGGGTATGGGCATGTGCCTGTTTGCTCGACATACTTAACGTCGACAGCCCCTGTGCAAAGGAGGACGTTTCCATGGACGAGATGTTTGCCATTAAATGTCAAAACTGCGGCGGCCCTATGTACTCGCACCAGGCTAAGCGCAGCTTTGAGTGCACCTATTGCGGCGCGGTCATTCCGTGGCAGGCGGACGCCGGAGAGCCCAAGAGCGCTTTGGGCATTCGCCATACGCCGTTGACGGTGGTGGATGGACTGCTCAAGCTCACGCATGTGTCGCAACTCGAGCGCCCGGAGGACCCGGACTGGTATTTCTTCAATTCGCACTGGCGCAATCAGTCGGTCCAGGAACATCTGCTGTGGGAGGATCGCGGCACGGCGCAGGAGTTCCAAGAGGCCACACATGTGAGCATTCCTTGCCCCTTCTGCGGAGCGTCCTTTGAGGGTGAGTCAACGCAGCGTGTGTTTGAGTGCCCGTCCTGCGGCAACAAGATCGGCATTGCCGACCTGCTCAAGCCCGGTACGTTTAGCAAACGTCTGACCATGGGCGTGGGTGCGGAGTATGTGCCGGAGCAGGGTATTCCCTGCGAAATCTCACCGCAGCAGGCACGTGCCAACGCGCTGCAGCTGGTGCGCCAGTACCCGGATGCCTTTGCCGGGCACGATGTGGAAGACGCGATCCAAAACGACATGATGCTCTTCTATTTCCCCATGGCGCTGGCGGACCTGCGTATGATGGCGAGCTTCCCGGGCAAGGGCCTGAGCAAGGAAACCCTGGTGTACTACGAGGTGCTCGACTGGGCGTATCCGCGGGCAAACTATCTGGATGTTCGCCTTATGGGCATTTTGGAGCCATGGGACTTTGCCAAGGTCGGCCCGTTCGATCCCGCCATGCAGGAAGGTGACTTCCGCGTCGTCTCCGTCGATGCGTCTACCAAGGACCAGGTGGTCATTGATAAGCTGGCGCTCGACATTGCCGGCAACGATGCCGAGGCGGTGCTGGGGCTCAATAAAAAGAGCATCCGAACCTGGGCGCGCAAGGCCCGCAAGCATAAGGATAGCCTGGTGATGGTGCCGGTGTACTTTGTCGACCGTCCGGCAACGGACAGCCGCGATGGCGAGCAGGTGCGCATCGCCGTAAACGGCCAGACGGGTCGTGCGGCCGCGGTGGTGTTTAGCGACAAGCGCGAAACGCATATCGTGGCGCCGCTTAACCCGAGCCTGCATCTGTCCGGCGAGAGCACCGTGCACGCCACGCCCATCGAGGTCAAATACGTTAAATCGCCCTTCCTATACCAGATCGTGCTCCGTGGAGGTGGCGAGCAACCGCGCCAGGTTGCAGCGGCAGCTGAGGGTTCCTACCGAGAAGAAAAGCCCAAACGCAAGGGATTGTTCGCTGCGATTTTTGGTAAGTAGGGGAGTGGTGCCGGGGCGTCGGGCTGCATCGCAAGGTCATGAGACGAACTTAAGACTGCTGGGAACGTGCTACCATTGCCGATAGCCTTAATCTTGTAAGAAGCGGAGGCCAGATTATGGGTTTTGCGGATCAGCAGCTTCAGCTTCAGGTACCGTATTCTCCTGACGACACGTTTAATGCCTTGAAGGCAGCTATGGAAAAGCTGCCTAAAGTAAAAGTTGATAGTGCATCGCCCACAACAAGAACAGTTGCAGCCGAGATTGGTATGAGCCTTTGGTCTTGGGGCGAAAATATCAGTATTTCGGTTGTTCCAGTTGAAGGCGGATCTGGCGTTACTGTCAAGTCGTCATCTAAGGTCAGGGCAAACGTATTAAACGGGGGCAAAAATGCAAAGAATATTGCCAAGATAGTCGATGCCCTATCGAAGGAGCTCGAGCGGTATCCGCAGGTTTCACAGACTATTGAGACGCTGGCGGATAGTGGTTGATGTAGTTGCAAGGCTTGAGAGGCTTGCAGCACTGCGTGAGAGTGGAGTACTTACCGAGGAAGAGTTTGCTGCAGAAAAGGCAAAAATCCTTTCGTAATCAGACACGATGGTTGGATTTGCATTCTATTATTGAACTTGTTTATACCAGGCTGAAAACATCGTGTGTAATAAAGGTGCGTAGTAGCCTCGTCTTGATTGGCGGATGTAAATAAACGGTGGAACGGCTGTAAAAGAGCCTTGCCACTGGGTAAAATCAGGATGTGCCGCGGAACCCGCTCCTCAGTCGGTCAACTTTGGAAGCGCGGGCAACGCAGGTGCTATCGTCTAAAGGGCCGGGTGCGACCGGCCCTTTGCATGACTCCCTTCGCTATCCGTTACTGCTTATATTCCCGCCAGATCGAGTAGAGGTTCCGGACGATGCCGGTTACATACATCGAGAGGCGCAGGATTTCAAGAAACAAGTTCATAGGCTTCACCCCAATCGGAGATCGGAGCGTTGCCCGCAGGCGGATTCCGCGGCAGTCGTAATTCTACCTCACAGGCCGCGGCGGGAGACATACTACCCGCCCCATGGCTTGGAGCAGTGTCGATCTAACGGGCAATCAAGCCTCTAGTTCTCTTTGAATTGAGCAAGCATCTGCCCGAAGAAGCTTAGTTCGGATGGCTCATAAATGATCGAACCGCCGTCCGCGGTCCTGTAGACCCCGCAGGGGAGGTAACGCCCGTCGGGGAGGACATAGAGGCTGGCTTCCTCCTTCAGTCCTACTGGAAATAGCGGAATCCCGTTTTCGTCCACTTGGAACTCGTCTATATTTGCGATCTTCCTCTCCATGATGCCTCCTGCCTTATTTCTTGAATGGCGCCTTAAAACAGGCAGCTCTCAATCAGCTCTTTGCCGCGCAGAGTGTCGATCCACTCCTGTGGGATGGCTTTGAGACCGTATGCCGTGCCGGCGAGGGCGCCGGCGACGGCTGCGGTGGTGTCGGTGTCGTCGCCTAGGTTGACGGCGGCAAGCACGCAATCTTCGTAGCTGTTAGTGTTGACGAAACACCAGGTGGCTGCCTTAAGCGTGTCGCGCACGAAGCCACCCGACCTGATCTCCTGCTCAGGCACGCCTTTCAGATGGAGCGCCCACGAGGGGAGCACGTCGTTCATCACATCCCTCATCAGCTCGACAAATATGATGCATGCGTCGGTCGACGTTCTGTGGGCGTGCGTAATCGCGGAGACCTTGCTGACCTCTTCGTCTGTTGCATCGGTGAACGCCAGGGGAGCGATGCGCATGAGCGATCCGTTGCCATTGTCGCGCTCGCCGGAGCCTCCCTTACTGGAGTGAAGTGCGCGGGCGGTTGTATCACCGTAGTCGAAAACGCCGTCGATCGTATACTTGCCACGGGCAATCCAGCTTACGAACTTGCTGCGCATGTCTGCGGTGTCGATATGCCCGAGCTCCCTAATCGAGTCGCAGGTAGCAAGCGTCATGGACGTGTCATCGCTCCAGGTGCCGGCGGGCTGCCCATGCGCGCCGTAGCCGATCATGTCGGTGCATTCGAACGTGCCGCGAGGCATAAACTCGTAGGGAACGCCCAGCGCGTCGCCGACGGCAAGTCCATAGATGCAGTCGCGCAATGTTGTTTTCGGTCCGTCTGTCATGGAAAGCTCCTCTTTCCCGGATGATGTGGAGCGCCGTCGGGGGTATCGGTCGCAACGTGCTGCTGCCCTTGCGCTTTGCCATAAGTCGCTTCGTTGATGGCGCGGTACTCGGCACTCAGCTCGCGCGCCAGCTCTTCCTTGCTTGGAAGATACGGCAGGTATTTGGCGGCAAACACTTGGTCGTTGTCTTCGGGCAGCGTGTACTCGACAATCGAATCGCTTTTGTCCGCGCAGAGCACGATGCCTATGGGCGGATTGTCGCCTTCGTTCATGAGCTCGCGTGTGTAGTAGTTCACATACATTTGCATCTGGCCCAGGTCCTGATGCGTAAGGTCATCGGTCTTAAGGTCGATGAGCACGAAGCAGCGCATCAGATAGTTGTAAAACACAAGGTCAATATAGAAATGGCGCCCATCAAAGGTGATGCGCTTTTGGCGCGCCTCGAAAGCGAAGCCACGGCCAAGCTCCAGCAGGAACTTCTGAAGATGCGTTATGAGTGCCTGCTCTAGATCGCTCTCGCGAAACGCAGCATCGTCCGTGAAACCTAAAAACTCCAGTACGTATGGGTCGCGGATGATATCCTCGGGGCGACGAGCCGGGGCGCTCTTTTGGATTTCCTTGGTGACGGCCTCCTTGTCCTTGCTGGCAAGTAGGCGCTCTCGGAACATGGTGTTGATCTGGCGTTCGAGCTGACGCGTGCTCCAGCGAGAATCGGCGCATTCGTTCATGTACCATGTTCGAGTTTCGGGGTCAGGAATGCGTATTAACCTGCGGTAATGTGTCCAGCTCAATTCGGGACGCAGTGAGTCCCGAATTGGAAATGCAAGATGGAACTGACGCATTTTACGCAGCTCTCTTGCTTCAAAACCTTTACCAAAATCCTTGGTAAGTCTGATTGCGAGGGCCTTGAGCAGCGCCTCTCCATACTTGGCGCGCTCCTCTCCGCCCTGCTCATCAACAATGCTCTTGCCGATCTCCCAATACGCCTCAACCATCGCAAAGTTAACGGCGGTATAGGCCTTGTCGCGAGCGGCGTTGAGAATCGAGGAAACCTGCTTGTAAAAAACTTCTGGCACGATTGCCGATTCTCCACGGTTTACCAGTTCGCCCATCACTGTCGCCCCACTTTCCTCTTGTGGAATGCATCTTTATCGCATTTAGTTTAAAGCCTCGCGCGGACACGAATTGCTGTGCTGTCTGGCACCTTCGCATGGGAGCCTTGCGGTGACTAAAATGTGGCCATAGAGGCAGTTTTAGCGAACCCCGCGGGAGTGACACGCATGGATAACAACACTTTGCTACTCCTTCATGACAAAAATAGGGGCGCAGAACGGTATCCTGCGCCCCTGATTGAGCCGATGCGTCTGAAAGCCGGCTTGCCTATTCGCTAGCGCCTTCGTTGCTTTCGCGGTCATTGGTAAGCATTGCCGCGCCAGCGACCGTTGTCGCCACGGCGGCAGCGGCGAGCCCGGCGGCAATGCCGGAGCCGTCGCCCGTGTCGGCGAGTTTTCCGCCCGAGCTCTTGCCCTGGTCGCTCTTGTTGCCGCCGCCGTTCTTGTCGGCGCCGCCTGCGTTGGAACCCGTGCCGCTGCCGGTGCCGCCTGCACTGCTCGAGGCCGCTACGGTAAAGCTTGCTGCTCCATCGCTGGCGAGCGTGTAGTTCTGTGCCGCGTCGCCCAAAAGGCCTTTCGCGCGCACCCAGTACGTCCCTGCGGCAAATGTTTCGCCCTCGGCCATTGCCGTGCCCGGAGCGCCGTTCGCGTCGTGCACAAACTCGAGCTGGGCCGTGCAGGCATCGGTTTCGAGCTTGCCCTCGAGTGATGCCGCAATCTTGGCGCGCACGTCCTCGCCGGCCTTAAGGCCCTCGAGCCCCTCAAAATGGGGCGTCAGCGCGCGCGGGTCGATATCGATGGGCACGGAACCCTGCAGCCCCGTAACGGTCTCGTTGCCCAGGGCGTCGACATCCACATATTCGATGGCAAACGCATGGCCCGAAGCCGCCACGTTGAGTACGTTGCTGCTGTCGACAAGGCGGAAATGGCCCTCGCCAACGGTCTTGCCATCCTGGAGCGAGGCATCGCTCAGCGAGTCGCCGTACGTCATGCGCATGCGGGTCGGGAGGCAGCACGAAGCCGACTGCGCGTGCTTCGTATCGTAATTGTAATTGCGCTGGTAGATGCTCCGGGCCAGCGCCGCATCAACAAAGTCGGATGCGATGATGCCAATGTGCTTGAGGTAATCTGACTTTGTATCCTCGATGCCGCTGGGATTGATGTACGGGCTCTTGTACAGATGCTCGTTGACGACTCGCGCTGCGGTAAAAGGATTGCTTCCTTGCTTGTGATTCGTGCAGCTGGTGTAGTTGATAGACCAGCAGCGCTCCAGGACTTGCTCCTTGGCCCCGTTATCGTCCTCGACATCTACCTCGTTGCGGGTGAGCTTAGCCGTCTCCTGCAGGGCCATATCGACCCAGCTGATCTTGTCGGTTCCGGTGCATTCGTAATGGTCCTGGGCATATACCTTGGTGCAATAGGCTTTTTTGTCGCCTGTTTCCCCTGCGGCTTCAAAGCCTTGCGCGTTTTGGACGAGACACATAGAGGAGCTGCTGGGGTGTGCTGCGATTTTGTTGTCCCATTCGGTTAGGTCGAGGCCCCACGTGTGGCCGCTTACGCTGTCGCCGGCGAGTCCAAATCGGCGCAGCAGGACGATCTTTCCGCGCACCTCGTTCAGTGTGGGAACGCGGCTCGACGTATAGAACAGTTTGGGGTTGTCGTCCAAAACCTTGGCGAAAGCCGTCGTAAGGCTCTCGTCAGTAGCCTCGTTGTTGCCTCGGGATACAAGCATGATGAGCGCTTCTGACGGATTTTCGTTCAAAAACTTTTTGAAGTAGCCAACGACATCGGAGAGATGCATGAAGTGCCCGTCTTTTTTGAGCAGGTAGCAACTTCCATGGTCGATGCCGGGGTCGTTGCCTTTTCCGAGTCGGATATCAAAATAGCGAATGCCTTCGAGCAACTGCGTGGGGATGTAGTCCTGCTGGCACTTTGCTTGCGAGGATTGGGGTTCGGTGTCGTTGTCCACGCTGCAAGTTCCCGAATCGTGCGTGCCCGGGATGCTCAGCTCGTCGAGGTATTTGTTGCCTTCGACGTGGCTCATCCAACATGGTCCGTCGACGTAGCTGCTATACGTGGTCCAGTCGATGCTGCTAACTGTGGCATTGGTCTTGTCCATGCTGTAGCCGACAAGCTCGAGCTCCCACGGAATGGAATATTTCTTTTGGCAAATCTTGTTGTTGTCTTGGTCTTTGCCTTTCGATTCTATGGCCAGGTAGTTAATACCGTTTTTCGTGTATATGCGGTCTCGAATAATATAAGTTCCGTCGAACTGGCGGTCGAACGTATAGGCGCGGCTGTCCTTATGGTCGTACTCGCCACTCCATACGTGGATGACCTTTCCATCTTTGTCCGAGTCGCCATCGACCGACCAAATGCTGTAGCGCGTCTTCTTGTGCTCTTCGAAATTGAGCAGGGTGCGGATGGCATACCAGTTTGTGCCGTCCGCATCGGTCCCTACGTGCTCAAGGATGAGCTTGCTGGACGTGCCGTCATTAAACAGATGGCAGACGTTGCCGATGACGTTGCCGTCTTCGTTGACGCTCGCGGTGCGAAAATAGCCCGCGGGGCGAAGGCGAATGACGAACTTGTCGAGGGTGGCCGCTGACTCGGCCGTGCCGTCCGCAAAGGCTGTCCGCGGACTAATGCCCAGCATGGCGGTTTCGGGCAAACTTGCCAGAGGCGACAACGCTGCAAGTCCAAGGCCCAGCGTAAACGCTCGGCGACTGATGGCATGATGTTCGGCCATGACTCCTCCATTCGCAGAGTGCGGTTATGCGATAGTTTTGGTCACTATACTGCCCAGATGTTTAAAGATGCTGGTTTAATTATCTGCGCGGCGCAATAAATCGGTGGGCGGACGCGTTGGGGCGCTTGTCTATTTGTGCTGCTACCGCGCTGGGGGTGGTTTTGCCGCCCGGCACCCTCGCGTTCGCCGGCTATCGGCATAAGAAAGGGAGGGCCGGCGAACCGATCCTCCCTTGGTGCAAAGCGCTGGGGTATCGTCGCTTGTTTGCACTGTGCCCGTGTTTCCCGCTGCGCTCGCCAGTCGTTTAGCGCTTGATCTCGATATCCTCGAGCTTGACGTCCATGGCCTCGGTCTTTGCCTTGGCGATGTCGTCGGCAAATTCCAGAGACTTCATCATGGTCTCGACGGCGTCCTTGTGCTCCTCGACGTTGTCGATGCTCACGTAGACGCTGCCGCCGCCTGCTTCGGTGAAGTACTCAGTCGTCACGCCGCCCGAGTGTGTATAGGAAGCGTTGCGCCAGGTCTTGCCGTTGTACTTGACGGGATCATTCTCGGTCCACTCAAAGTTGGCCTTCCATTTGGCCTCGTAGTCGAACAGCTCGTCAGCGTTCTTGTCAGAGTCGAAGACGGGGATGAAGCGGTCGCTGGCGTGCTCGCTCTCGGTGAACTTAAACTGGGCCCTATCGGCCGTGTCGCCTGCGACGTCCGTGATTTCGACGCCCTCGGGCACCTCGACCTTAAACCAGATGAAGTCGGTCCTCATATCCATGGCTGGTTTTTCTGCTCCGCCGCCACCGCCACTGCCGGTAGCGCTGCCGCTGCCACCGCAGCCCACCAGGGAGACTGCGGCAAAGAGACTCATGCAGAGGGTGAGAATCGCAAAGGCCTTCTTTTTCATGGTCGTGTCCTCCTCGATCTGTAACCGCCCATGGATTACCTGCCTTTACTGTACGCGCGAGCGGCTTGTTCGGGTGGGCCATGTGTCCCATTCTGAGGGCTGGAATTGCGCCGACAAGTGGCAATATGCGCGGGTCCAAAAGAGGGGAGGGCCGATGCTGTCGGCCCATTACAGTCTGAAATAGGCCATCGATAAATTTCGATGGCGAGC
>NZ_QSCW01000039.1:485-2393 GCF_003463445.1 Collinsella sp. OF02-10 | reverse complement strand
TCGCCGGGCGCCTGCCGCTCGGGCCCACTCCGCTTGCGGCCGCCTGGGCGGGCATCGTGCTGGGCAGCCTGCCCCTCTACGCGCTGGGGCTCGGCGTGGCCCTGCGCCTCGGCCGCAACGCCGTCATCGGCGCCGGCGCGGCGGGGATGCTCCTCGCGTTCTTCTCGGTGGGCGGACTTGCGCACGGCCTTATGACCGGCGAGCTCACCGGTGCCCTGGCGACGCCCCTGAGCTGGGTGCCGCTCGCCTGGCCCGCGCGCCTTGGATCGCTCGGGGTGGAGGCCTTCATCGACGCCGCACGCGCGGCGGCCCCTCTCCTCACGACTGCGCTCGCTAGCCTCGCGCTTACCCTGGCAGCCGGCGCCGTCCTTCTCGCCTGGTTCTGCCGCTTCGAGGACGGGAGGGCAGATGCGTAGGAGGCCGCTCGCCTCCATGCTCGTCCTCCTCTCCGCAGCGCTCGTCCTGGGCGGGAATGCTCTGCTCGACGCCGGCTGGGGGTCGGCACTACGCTCGATTGCCGACCGCGTGCTGCCCAACCCTGAGATCGTCATGTTGGCGCCCGCGGCTGCGCGCAGGGCTCTGGACCGCTGAGCGCGGCGCTAGTACAATTCCGACGAGAGTTTCAGGAGGTCAACATGGCGAGGATACTGGCAGTGGATGATGAACGGGCGATCCTCGACGCGCTCGCGCGCGTCCTCGGCCGCGACGGCCATGAGGTCGTTAGGGCGGCGGACCCGACGGCGGTCCTGGGGATGGACCTCTCGCGCTTCGACCTCGTGTTCTGCGACGTCATGATGCCGGGGCTTGACGGCTTCGAGCTCGTGCGGCAGATCCGCCCGGACTTCGACGGGCCCATCGTCTTCCTGACCGCGCGCGTGGCCGAGGAGGATGCCGTGGCCGCCTACGGCCTGGGCGCCGACGACTACGTCCGCAAGCCCTTCGGGGCCGCGGAACTGCGCGCCAAGGTCGCGGCCCATCTACGCCGTGAGCGCCGGCCGCGCTCGCACGCCCTCTCCTTCGGGGAGGTGCGGATCGACCTCGGGGCGCGCGACCTCGCCGTGGGCGGCGAGACCGTGCCGCTCACGCCCACCGAGTACGCCATCTGCGAGTACCTCGCGCGCCACCCCGGGCAGGTCATGAGCCGCGCGCAGATACGCGAGGCGGTGCTCGGCTGGGAGAGCGACGCCGACGACGCGGCCATATCCATGCAGGTCAGTCGCGCCCGGAGGAAACTCTCCGAGGCCGGCGCCGATCCGATCGCGACCGTCTGGGGGATGGGGTACAAGTGGCAGCTCTGAAGATCGGGGCGCGAGGTCGCGGGGGCATGCCGCTCTCCTTCGTCATCGCGCGCTACTTCGCCTACGCGTTCGCGGCGGTCGCCACGGCGTGGCTCGCCTCGTTCATGGTGCTCTCCGTGTTGATCAGCGCGGGCTTCGTCTACGAGGCAAGCTGGGGGCCGGCCAATGCGCGCGAGGTCGCGGAGGGCCTGGCACGCGACGGCGTCTGCGGGCAGCAGGACGTGCCGACGGCGTACCGCTACCTCATCCTGAACAAGGACGGAAACGTGCTGATGACAGACCTCGAGAGCACGCGGCTCGAGGACGCGAAGGATATGGCTCGTGCGGCACTCGCCGCGGATCCGGGCACAGTGGAGATCGAGGGCGGGGGTTCGGGCGTTACCTACGCCGCGTTCCCGCTCAAAGGCGGCGGGGCCTGCGCGCTCGTCAGCGAGTATCTGCCGCAGTGGGTCTCGCGCGACCTCGCCGGCCTGCTTCCCAACCCGCAGAACCTCATGCTCGTCGGCGCCACGGCGGGAAGCGCGCTCGCGCTCGCGCTCGTGGCGCGCCGTGCGAGCCGCGTGATCTCGCGCAAGATGGCGCCGCTCGCGGAGGCGGCGGGGCGCGTCGG
>NZ_QSCW01000039.1:0-475 GCF_003463445.1 Collinsella sp. OF02-10 | reverse complement strand
AAGATGGCGCCGCTCGCGGAGGCGGCGGGGCGCGTCGGCGCGGGGGAGCTCGACTTCGCGGTCGGCAGCACCAACGTGCGTGAGGTGAACGACGTCCTCGCCGCGATGGACGCCATGCGGGCTTCCCTCGCCGAGTCGCTCGAGGCCCGCTGGGCCGCGGAGCGGGGGCAGCGCGAGCAGATGGCGTCGCTCGCCCACGACCTCAAGACGCCGCTCACTGTGCTGCGCGCCAACGCCGACTTCGTGGCGGAGGAGCTGGAAGACGAGAATGACAGCGACCTCTCGGCCGCCGCGCGCGACATAGCCGGCGGTGTCGAAAGGCTCGACGGCTACGTGCGCCTGCTCATCGAGGCCTCGCGCGGGTCCGGCGGGGCGGAGAGGGCCCCCATGCGGCCGGCCGAGCTCTGCGAACAGGTCCTCGCCGAGGCCGCCCAGATCGCCCGGGCGCGAGGCGTGACGCTCGACGCGGCCACGG
>NZ_QSCW01000038.1:2823-3497 GCF_003463445.1 Collinsella sp. OF02-10 | reverse complement strand
AAAAACAAGCGGAACTACAGGAAGCAGCCGCAGCACATGGCGGTAATGAGGGCGATTCAGGGGGTCACAGACCCGGAAGGAAATTGGCGGAACAAAGACGGTGCGCCGAAGAAGCGCGACCTAATCCGCGCCTATGCCCGCGAGCACCCTGACGCGAACCACTCTGACATAGCCAAGGCGCTGGGCGTGTCGCGTCCTACCGTCATCAAGTGGCTGAGGGGCTGGAGGTGCGATACCGACGGCCTGCCGGACGGCGCGTGGTACGAGGGCGGTCATATCCACGTCGATATGGCGGAGCCGGAAATCAAGGAGGGTGAGTGATATGGCAATGGAACCTTGGCGCTTCACCATCGAGTTCGATGAGGAGAAGGCAAAAAGGAACGGCTACAACGTAGATGACCTCTACGACTGCGTGGGAAAGTATGCGGAGCAGATGGGCAACGTCCGCATCGGCCTTGGCACTTGGCAGGCAAAGAACCGCGAGGCGCAGTTCGGGGCGCAGTGCCCTGTTTGCGCCGCCCTTTCTAAACAGCCTTGGGTGATGCAGAACATTAAGTCATGGCGCACCTATGAGGACATGAATGAACCGGAGGGCGAAGACTACCTACAGGTAATCCGGGATATCAGCCCGGAACGCGTTTTCGACTAGGAACTGGGAAGGGAAACACCGATGT
>NZ_QSCW01000038.1:1911-2813 GCF_003463445.1 Collinsella sp. OF02-10 | reverse complement strand
CGGAACGCGTTTTCGACTAGGAACTGGGAAGGGAAACACCGATGTGGTTGAATACGTGCCAGACGTTTTGCCAGACACTTTGCCAGACGGGAGCCGACGGTGGCCAAGGTTAAGAAGACATTCCGAATCGAGGAAGACATATACGATGAACTGGTGGAACTCTCCACCGAATGGAGTGTGTCGCAGGGTGCTGCCGTCGAGCGTGCCATACGATTTGCCAGACAGATTGCCAGCGCTGCCGACGGCGGTGAATCGACGGAATCGACGGCGGTGTCCGCGCTGGTTGCCCAACTCGCCGTCAAGGATTCCCAGCTCGCCAAGAAGGACGAGCAGATAGCCAAGCTCATGGAGACGGTGGCCGACGGCACCAAGGCCGTGCAGGGCGCTCAGGCGCTCCACCACGAGACCGCCCAGACGCTCGCGCTGGAATCGACCGAGCAGAAGCTGAGCCGCTGGCAAAGGCTCAAGAGGGCTTGGAGGGGCTAGCCATGAAGCTCTGACCCAAATTACAACAGGGTCGCCGGCAGGAAAGGGGAGCCTTCAAGGCTCCCCTTTCTGTTAGCTCCCCTGCTGCTTTACGCTATGGCCATGAGACCATCGGCGAGGATTCCGCGGGCATACGCGCCCGTCGACTTGCCCTCGGCCTTCGCTTCCTTCTCAAGAGCCCGCTTCATCGCAACTGGAACCTTGAGGGACAGCGTCACCGTCTCGGGTGCGGCCTTCGGAAGCTTGCCCTCGACAACCTCGCCAACGTTGACCCATCCGCTAGGCCACTCATCGCGCTCAAGGGCGCTTTCCCAATCGGCAATCATCTCATCGGTAACGACCTTGCCGTTCTCGGCAACGATTCCGTTCATGTCTACCTCCATCCCAGCTCACGCTTGAACTTCTTCGTCGGCGGC
>NZ_QSCW01000038.1:1701-1901 GCF_003463445.1 Collinsella sp. OF02-10 | reverse complement strand
TCCGTTCATGTCTACCTCCATCCCAGCTCACGCTTGAACTTCTTCGTCGGCGGCACCATCGCGTGGAACACGCACCAAACGCCGTCGATATCCATGAATCCAATCAGCTCGGCAAATCTACCGTCGGGAAGCGAGCCGACCGAAATCCAGAGCGGCGGGTCATCCGTGCCGTTTCGCTGACGGCATCTAATCGGGTTCTC
>NZ_QSCW01000038.1:1261-1518 GCF_003463445.1 Collinsella sp. OF02-10 | reverse complement strand
CATCCGTGCCGTTTCGCTGACGGCATCTAATCGGGTTCTCCCACGCATACGCAACTTCCTCGCTGGTAAGCCCGTGCTTGAGGGCGTTCCCATGCACTCTGACCACTGCCGTTCTCCTTTCTTTCCCAATAAGTATACCAGATTAGTATACCTGATTAAAGCACCTGATTATCGAGCGGTCGCGCTGGGGCTTCGTGGCCGTCAAGCTCCCTGCGGGCACCCCTCATATCCCCGGCTTCATCGAGCAGAGACCACTC
>NZ_QSCW01000038.1:0-1251 GCF_003463445.1 Collinsella sp. OF02-10 | reverse complement strand
CCCCTCATATCCCCGGCTTCATCGAGCAGAGACCACTCGCCCATCTCCCTCGACAGCCCCTCCATCTCCACAACCTTCTCCCTGGCACCGTTGACGAGCACCTTCTCCGCGCGCCTGCCGTCACGTGCCGTCACGAACTCGCGGCCGGCCGCGAGCGCGGCCTTGCAGATTGGGTTCTCGGCGAACTCGGCGAGCTTTGCCTTGAAGCTCCCGAGGAAGCCCCTCACCGACAGGCACTCGGCAATCTGCGCCAGCTCGACCTTGATTCTCTCGAACCTCGCGGCAAAGCCCTCGACCTCCGACCTGCACTCGGCGAGCTGCGCCCTCGCCGACTCAAGCTCGCCGTTGGCAGCTGCGAGCTGCGCCCTCGCCGTCCAAAGCAGCTCGGTCTTCTCGTCCAGCTCGGCCTGAACGCGGCGGCTCTCGGCCTTGTATTCGGCCACGGACTTGTGGCGGCGCACCGGTTCCCCGTCCCCGCGCTTCTCGCCCCTAGAAAGGCCGTACAGCGCCCCTACGCGGGCATGGAACCTGTCCTGCATCTCCCCGAGCGCCATCTTGCTCGGGAAGAACCCCTTCCACGAGAGCTTCCCGTCCCTCAGCGGCACGAACCCGAAGTGCGCGTGCGGGGTCTCCTCGTCCATGTGCACCGTGAAATGCACCATGTTCGATTCCCCGAACTCCTCGCGGCAGAACTCGAACGCGGCATCGAAGAACCTCCTCACCTCCTCGGCGCTCGCCCCCTCGAAGAACTCGGGACTCGCCGTCACGATTCCCTCGACGAGCCTCACGGCATCCTTGCGAACCTTGCGGGTACCCGAGTACCCCTCGTCAATCCTCGCCTGAATCTCGCCCTCGTAGTCGGCGTGCGGGCACATCTCGCGGTTCAGCCGGGTTCGGAATTGGTCAATGTCCGGGTTCGTGTGCTTTCCCGGCTCGCGGTCGTTGTGGTACTGCATGGCACTTATCTCGGCACCCTTGCACTTCTGGACTCGAAGGATTGCGTACTGCTTACCCATCGGCGGCGGCACCTCCCGGCTTTTGGAACAAAAGGGTAACGCACTCCCCCTTTGTCTACGGAAAAGGGGTGCGCCGACAGTGTACCACCGTCGGTTCTCCGCGACTTAGGGTCGCTCCGCGCACCATACCGGTATGGTGCTTGGCGGGGCACGCGGCGGCGCGTGCGGGTTCGGGAAAGCCGTCGGGGTTCGGGGTTCGGGGTTTGGCACCCCCCTGCGCGGGGGTCGTAGAAAG
>NZ_QSCW01000037.1:3182-3558 GCF_003463445.1 Collinsella sp. OF02-10 | reverse complement strand
GATCCCGAAAAACAAGCGGAACTACAGGAAGCAGGCGCTGCACCTCAGAATGGCGCGTTCGAACCTTGAGATTCTGAGCGAGGATGCCGGTCATGCGTTGCAAGGTCGGCCGAAGGGAAGCGGTGAGAAGCGCGAGCTGATTCGCTCCTATGCCCGGGAGCACCCGGATGCCAACCACTCGGACATAGCAAAGGCGCTGGGCGTGTCGAGGTCTACCGTCATCAAGTGGCTGAGGGGCTGGAGGTGCGACACCGACGGTCTGCCGGACGGCGCGTGGTACGAGGACGGTCATATCCACGTCGATATGGCGGAGCCGAAAACCGATTGATTCTTGCCTGTCTCTTATCGTGGTGGTGAAATGGGCTGATACACAGGG
>NZ_QSCW01000037.1:0-3172 GCF_003463445.1 Collinsella sp. OF02-10 | reverse complement strand
TCTTGCCTGTCTCTTATCGTGGTGGTGAAATGGGCTGATACACAGGGTGATACACACCGAGATACACAGGAGATACACAGGAGATACACGTGCCGCAGAAGATGTTCAGGCTTACAGATGAGCAAATCTGTAAGTTAAAAAGTGCTGCCGAGCTGCGCGGATGTTCACAGACTGATTTAGTTCGCGGGTTCATCGACTCGCTCGACGAAGAGCCATCAGATACACAGGGTGATACACACCGAGATACACAGGAGATACACAGGAGATACACGTGCCGCAGAAGATGTTCAGGCTTACAGATGAGCAAATCTGTAAGTTAAAAAGTGCTGCCGAGCTGCGCGGATGTTCACAGACTGATTTAGTTCGCGGGTTCATCGACTCGCTCGACGAAGAGCCATCAGATACACAGGGTGATACACACCGAGATACACAGGAGATACACGGTGGCGTGCAGCAGAAAGAGACCGATTCACGGGCGTTGACCGCGCTCGTCGAGCAGTTGGCCGTCAAGGATGCGCAGCTCGCCAAGAAGGACGAGCAGATAGCCAAGCTCATGGAGACGGTGGCCGACGGCACCAAGGCCGTGCAGGGCGCTCAGGCGCTCCACCACGAGACGGCGCAGGCGCTCGCGCTGGAATCGGCCGAGCAGAAGCTGAGTCGATGGCAAAGGCTCAAGAGGGCTTGGAGGGGCTAACCATGAAGTGGAACGTATCCGTGCTGCGCAGGTCGGGTGAATGCGAGCGCACCGAGGTGGCTGACTTTGAGCTTTCGGAGTTCTTCAACCGAATCGCGAGCGTCGAGGGCAAGGCGTGGGTTCTGTCGGTCGAGCGCGTCGGCGATGTGGGCGACTCCGCACCCGTCGAGCCTGACGGCGATGAACTCGTATCGCAGCTCGGCAAGCGCCGCTGGCGCGTTATGGGAGACCCGGAGGACGGCTGGTGGGTCGAGGTCGATTCAGACGGCAACGAGCTTCCGGGCGATTGGGAGTATGACCGAAAGGGCGGGTACGTCTACTGCGCGTTCGCCTAGTCGGGCTGTCCGTCTTCTTTCTGCGGCGGCGGCACCGCAGAAAGAAGACTCTCGCGCAAGCGCTCACCGGCCAAGGCCGCTCTTCGAGTTGCAAGATTTGGGAAGTGGGTACTCAAAGTCCACTAACATGGACTTTTCAACCCTCTTCCATCTTGCTCCCGAGCGGCTTTCGGAGCCTTGACGGGAGAGCGCTTTCGCTTGGAAACTCGGCAATTTCGGATTACCGAGTTTTCGTAGTCAGCAGAGCGACTATCTGGTTTCGTGTCATTTACAAATGGCGGCGGCACCATTTGCCATAAACGTTTTGCGAAGGTAGGGAAGGAGAAAACTTAGGAAATGAGAAATCGCGAAGTTCAAATAAAGTTTTACGCAACCGAGAAAGAGAGAGAGTCCATTCGCAGAAACGCGAAAAGAGCAGGAATGAAAATGGGCGAGTATGCCCGAGCAGTTTTGACTTCCGACGATGTTTCAATCAAGGTCATCGACACCGAGCCTTTGAGAAAGGCCGCGCACGAACTCGCGAAGCAGGGGACGAACCTGAACCAGTTCATGAGATTCCTGAACACGTACGGCTCGAATGCGCTCGACCATGAGGAAGCCAAGGCGGTTTTGGGAAAGGAGGTTGCGGCGTTCTCTGAAATCATGGAAGCGCTCGCGGCGCTCCGCAGGGAAGCCGACCGGAACAACGTCCATCTTAAAATCGAGGATTTCGACAATGCCGAAAACGACTGACGAGGGCAAGGAAAGGGTCGATGGGCTAACCTGCCCATCGACCCTCAATCAAGTCTGGTCTTCTGTTTCGACCGTCGCGTCAATTCCGTTGTCTGTGAACGAGTCGGCTTAGATCTGCGCGAGCGCAGACCACGCCGCCCCGTAGTCACCGACAACTACATTGACCCGACTACTCGCCCGATTCCGAATCGAAAACGCGCTCCGGATATACCCGTCGGATGGTCTCGATTCCGTCATAGATTTCATCATCGTCCTCGCGAAAGGCAAGTGACTTGATATTCTGCATGACCCACTTCTGACGGGAGAGCTTGGAAATCGCGAGGGTTTGCGCATCGACCTCATCGTATCCCTTGGCTGCACGCCAAGTTCCGCGTGCGATGCGTTCGTTTCCAAGCCCCTCGACGTTCTTGCCAACGTAGTCATAGAGGGTATCGACCTCGTAACCGTTCTTTTTCGCCTTATCCTCATCGAAGACGATGGTGAAGCTCCAAGGCTCCATTGTCGTTTCAACCATATGGTCGGTGTCCTTTAGGCCTGTGCTGCCAGATAGTAGTCGAGTGCGTCCCTGTAGACCGAAGACGGCTTCACGCCCTTGCTGCGGGCTATCATGGCCACTCTCTGCGTATCCTTCGCGTCGTAGACCACCGTCACGCGGCGGGTTCCGACCGCGTCGAGGTGTGAGCCGCTGAACACCTTGCCATCGGGTTCCGGCTCGAAGCTGCCGTCCTCGTAGGGCGCGGCCATGCGGTCGAGGTCGGCATCGGTGATGCCGTGCTTCGCCATGAAATCGTTCACGTTCATCCAAATCACCTCTCCAAGCCGAGTTCCCTGAGCGTCTTGCCGCTCGGTGGGGTCATCCCGTGGTAGACGAAGAAGTAGTCATCGTCGGCATCGTAGATGTAGACGAGCTCGACCAGCCTGCTGCGGGAGTCCGTGCCGACGGCAATCCACTCGCCCGATTCGCGTTGCTTGTAGCGAATCATCGACCGCATCGCGGCCATCACGTCCGCTTCGCTCACCTCGGGGTGCCGCCTGCTGATTCTGGGGTGAACCCCTATCTGGCTCATGCCCGCTCTCCTTTCGATATGATATGAAATCATATCATATCTTTCTATCGGGAGAAATACGCCTGCACTTCAAGTGCCAGACAAATGCCAGACGCTTTTATCGGGGAAGCTTCCGGGAGGGGTTCCAGAGGGAGCCTTTTCTTCTGGCTCTGGGTGTACAATAAATCTATTGATAATATAACGTGCCTATGAGGGCTTCCGGGAGGGGTTGGTGAGCGGGTTGTCTCTTGAGTCTGTTCTTCTCGAATACGGGGCTTCCGAGGTGTCGGCCATGGAAGTCTACTCGGACATCTTCCAGCTCGGCGATGGCTTCATCCAGACGGAGGGCGAGCCGGGTGGGCTGC
>NZ_QSCW01000036.1:0-3576 GCF_003463445.1 Collinsella sp. OF02-10 | reverse complement strand
AGCGACGGACCTCGGGACGCTCTTACACCACGTCTGCGCGCGCCACCTGCTACAAAACGGCCTGGTCCTCCTCACGCTAAAAGCCTACTCACTTAGGTTAGAGGGTGCGCCCATTAGCTGCGATTCCAGGGTATTTAGCTCATTTGGACTCAAATCGTCGTACTGGACAAGGATTCGAGTCGGGTTTGAAGATCCATGTGCGCCATCGGGACACCAAAAACAGTCATTGATATCGATGTAAGGGATGCTCGAGCGCGCGAGGGCGCGTGTAAAAGAGTTTCCGCCCGTATCGCACTCCGCAACTACGACGCAGTAGAGGCCGGCATCCGCGTGCTCAACCAAAAACTCCCCCGCCGGAAACGCCTTTCGCACAAGCGCCGTCAGGCCATCACGCGCCTCGCGAGCTCGAACGCGCACGCGGTTCACATGTCGCTCGTAATCACCCGATTCCAGCAAGCGAGCCAAAGCGACCTGGTCAACAGAACTCACCGACGAGGCGTAAAAACCAAGGTTGCGCCTAAACCGTTCCATCAGCTCATCAGGCAGGACCATATACGCCAAACGCAGGGCCGACGACAGACTTTTTGAAAAGGTGTTGGTGTAGATGACCGATTGGGCGGCATCGATCGACGCGAGCGCGGGAATCGGCTTGCCGGCAAGGCGAAACTCACAATCAAAGTCATCTTCGATGAGATACCGGTCCGGCTGCTCGGCGGCCCAGCTCAGCAGGGCATAGCGACGCGCAATGCTCGTCACAAGGCCGGTCGGATATTGGTGAGACGGCATCAGGTGAAGGACATCCGCCCCGGTTTTCTGCAGAGCACTCAAGTCCACGCCTTCACCGTCCAACGGGATATGACGCACTTCGCAACCCATAGCCTGATAGATGCGCGTCAGGCGCAGATAGCCCGGATCCTCAACGGCATACACCTTGTCGGCTCCAAGCAACTGAACCAGCATGGTATCGAGCAGCTGGGCGCCCGCACCGATAACAATGTTGTTGGGGTCGACATTCATACCCCTCGTCCCGCGTAGATGGTGCGCAATCGCACGTCGCAGCCGAGCAGTGCCCTGCGCCGGTGCGGGCGAAAAGATTTCGCGCTCGTCCTCGGATGCCAGCGTCGCCCGTAGCGCGCTTTGCCAAAGCCGCGCCGCCTCCAAAGCAGAAGGAGAAAGCGCATCGAATCGCTCGACCTGTCCGTTGACATCATACACGCTGGGGCCCACAGAGACGGCATCTCGGTCGATGCCCTCCGCAGCCGAAGCCAAAACCGGTGCATCCGGAAGCTCGCAAGCGTAGTAGCCACGACGTGGCATTGAGCAAATATAGCCCTCAGCGAGTAACTGGCTATATGCATTCTCGATGGTAATAACACTGATTCCCAGATGACTGGCAAAGGCGCGCTTGGACGGCAGATGCTCCCCCGCCGTAATGCGTCCAGCTACGATATCATCTCGGATTTGCTGGTAAACATACTCATAGAGCGATGCTTCGCCGCGTTTTTCCAAATTGTAGTCAAGCATGAGTATATCACCTGACCTTATCGAGCTGTTCAATCTGGTATTAAGCTGACCTTATTATTATCTCGAAAACTGAGTATTTTGCCATGCCCAGCTCCCCGATAGGATTTTCCGTCAAGCAATGCACATGCCAACCAAGGGAGCAACCATGGCAGAACAGACCAGCAAGGCAGATCGCGTCAAACTCAATCGCGAGCTCGCGCAGATGCTCAAGGGCGGCGTCATCATGGACGTCACCACGCCCGAGCAGGCACGTATCGCCGAGGAGGCAGGCGCCTGCGCCGTCATGGCTCTCGAGCGCATCCCGGCCGACATCCGCGCCGCCGGCGGCGTGTCGCGCATGAGTGACCCCAAGATGATCAAGGGCATTCAAGAGGCCGTCTCCATCCCCGTCATGGCCAAGTGCCGCATCGGTCACATCGTCGAGGCGCAGGTCCTTCAGGCCATCGAGATCGACTACATCGATGAGTCCGAGGTTCTCTCCCCCGCCGACGATGTCTACCACATCGATAAGACCCAGTTTGACGTCCCGTTTGTCTGCGGTGCCCGCGATCTGGGCGAAGCGTTGCGCCGTGTTGCCGAGGGCGCCACAATGATTCGCACCAAGGGCGAGCCGGGCACGGGCGACGTCGTCCAAGCCGTGCGCCACATGCGCAAGATTCAAAAGCAAATCCGCGACGTTGCTGCTCTGCGCGATGACGAGCTCTTTGAGGCAGCTAAGCAACTGCAAGTTCCAGTCGAGCTTGTGCGCGAGGTCCATGCCACGGGCAAGCTTCCCGTGGTGAACTTTGCCGCCGGCGGTGTAGCAACCCCCGCGGACGCCGCGCTGATGATGCAGCTGGGTGCCGAGGGCGTCTTTGTCGGCTCGGGCATCTTTAAGAGCGGCGACCACGCCAAACGCGCCGCCGCCATCGTTAAGGCTGTGGCAAACTTCACCGACGCCAAGCTCATTGCCGAGCTTTCGGAGGACCTGGGCGAGGCCATGGTGGGCATCAACGCCGACGAGATCGAGATCATCATGGAGGAGCGCGGACGCTAGTCCGGCAGAAAGGATCGCACATGAGTGATTACGCAGACCAGACGGTCGCCGTGCTGGCGATCCAAGGTGCTTTTGCCGAGCACGAAGCGAGGCTGTCCGAGCTCGGCGCACGTTGTGTTGAGCTGAGGCAGGCGGCTGATTTGAAGCAGGACTTTGACCGTCTAGTACTTCCCGGCGGCGAGTCTACCGTTCAAGGGAAGCTGCTTGAAGAGTTGGGCATGCTCGAGGAGCTTCGTACCCGCATCGCTGAAGGTATGCCTGTATTGGGAACTTGCGCCGGCTTGATTCTGCTGGCGCGCGACCTTGCTGCCCACGACGATAAGGGGACGCCGCGCCTGGCAACCATGGATGTGCTCGTCGAGCGCAATGCCTATGGCAGACAGCTCGGCAGCTTTCGAGCCAAGGGGCAGGTAGCCGGCATCGACGGTGAAGTGCCGTTGACGTTTATCCGCGCGCCCCGCATCGTCGAGGTCCACGGCGACGCCAAGGCCTTAGCGAAAGTCGACGGGCGCATCGTCGCCGCCCGCCAGGGCAACCAGCTCGGCGTAACCTTCCACCCCGAACTCGACGAAGACACCCGCCTCCACGAACTGCTCCTACAAATGTAGGAAGAACAGAAACGAGAGTGGATAATCCCCCACCTTGAGCATGAATATGGGCTCATACCAGGAGATTATCCACTCTCATACTATGTAGTCGTTGGGGACGTTCTTAAACGACTACTCAAACAAGAACGTCCCCAACGACTACATTGCGATAGATGACCACGTTTGCCCAGATAAAACCGACCAAAATAAACCTGTCCCTTTTTGGCAGGTTTCGACCAAGGCAATGTCGATGTTTCGGCAACGAAAGCGAGCGCCCACCAGAGCGAACAAATTGGCATGAAAAGAGGACGGCATAGACCTTCTGGTCATGCCGTCCTCTTTGAATGACAAGTTGTCGCTCTGGTGGGCGCGCAGCGTCGAGCAGTTGCGCGGTTTGGTAAAACCACGCAACCCAATTAGAAGCGGTTG
>NZ_QSCW01000035.1:3325-3890 GCF_003463445.1 Collinsella sp. OF02-10 | reverse complement strand
GCCGTACCGGAAGGTGCGGCTGGATCACCTCCTTTCTAGGGAGATAAATCTTCTAGAGAGATCAACTTAACTCGAATAGAGGGCAGGAGCCCGTCCGGTTGATGTCCGCCAGGATGATTCCCCGCAGCACCCGGTCCCCGGGGTCGCACCCGCGTACCTTGAGAGCCGCATAGCGATAGGAGAGAGATGGAAGATCATTCTTCCAGACTCGATTCTTTTCTGCGATTTATCAGACAGAATGATAGCAATCATTCATCCGATCCAAACAAGAAGAATTCACTTATACATGAGTGAGGAGCATCTGATCGCGAGCACAGTACATAGACTGTGCCGCGGTATGAGATACCCGAATTGCGACATACGAGCGCTATTCATGATATCGATTAATTTTTATTAGCGACACGTGGATATCCCGCGGGCCCGAGAGCGGTCCCGCAAGATACCACGGGCGCACGGCGGATGCCTTGGCACAGGGAGCCGATGAAGGACGCGGCAAGCTGCGATAATCCCCGGCGAGGAGCACACATCCTTCGACCCGGGGGTCTCCGAATGGGCGAACCCATCC
>NZ_QSCW01000035.1:0-3315 GCF_003463445.1 Collinsella sp. OF02-10 | reverse complement strand
AGAGCGGTCCCGCAAGATACCACGGGCGCACGGCGGATGCCTTGGCACAGGGAGCCGATGAAGGACGCGGCAAGCTGCGATAATCCCCGGCGAGGAGCACACATCCTTCGACCCGGGGGTCTCCGAATGGGCGAACCCATCCACAGCAGTGTGGATATCCCGACCCCGAACACATAGGGGCCGGGAGGACAACCCGGGGAACTGAAACATCTAAGTACCCGGAGGAGAGGAAATCAATCTCGAGACTCCCCGAGTAGCGGCGAGCGAAAGGGGACCGATGGCCAAACCGTCGAGCGGGCGTACCCGGCAGGGGTTCCGCCGACGGGGTTGCAGGGCCGCGCATCCGGGGGCTGCCGCCCCCGGGCGCAGGTCCGGCTGGGGAGCGGAACGGCATGGGAGGGCCGGCCGCAGCGGGTGACAGCCCCGTACGCGAACCCAGACCGGACGGCGCGACGCGGTCCCTGAGTAGGGCCGGGCACGTGAAACCCGGTCCGAACCTGGGTGGACCACCATCCAAGCCTGAGTACTACCCTGTGACCGATAGCGCACCAGTACCGTGAGGGAAAGGTGAAAAGCACCCCGGGAGGGGAGTGAAACAGTACCTGAAACCGTGCGCCCACGAGCAGTCGGAGCACCTATATGGTGTGACGGCGTGCCTTTTGTAGAATGAGCCAGCGAGTCGCTGGCGCGGGGCGAGGTTAACCGAAAGGGAGCCGGAGCGAAAGCGAGCCTTAACAGGGCGACTTGAGTCCCGCGCCGCGGACGCGAAGCCGGGTGAGCTATCCGTGGGCAGGCTGAAGCGGGGGTAAGACCCCGTGGAGGGCCGAACGCACGTCGGTTGAAAACGGCGGCGATGACCTGCGGATAGGGGTGAAAGGCCAATCAAACCCGGAGATATCTCGTTCTCCCCGAAATAGCTTTAGGGCTAGCGTCGCGCGTTCACCGCCGGAGGTAGAGCACCGGATGGACGAGGGGGCTTCGCCGCCTACCGAATCCAACCGAACTCCGAATGCCGGCGGCCCAGAGCGCGGCAGTCAGAGCATGTGGGCTAAGCTGTGTGCTCGAGAGGGAAACAGCCCGGACCGCCCGCTAAGGTCCCCAAGTTCCAGCCGAGTGGCAAAGGATGTGCGTCCGCCCAGACAACCAGGATGTTGGCTTAGAAGCAGCCATGCATTCAAAGAGTGCGTAACAGCTCACTGGTCGAGTGGACATGCGCCGACAATACACGGGGCTAAGCTGGACACCGAAGCGGCGGGATTTTGATTTTCAGAATCGGTAGGGGAGCTTCCCATGGGCGGGGAAGCCGCCGGGCGACCGGCGGTGGAGCGCATGGGAGTGAGAATGCTGGCATGAGTAGCGAGAGACGAGAGAGTAACTCGTCCGCCGTGAACCCGAGGTTTCCTGGGCAAGGCTAATCCTCCCAGGGTCAGTCGGGGGCTAAGGCGAGGCCGGTAGGCGTAGCCGACGCGCAGCAGGCAGACATTCCTGCACCGCGCACGCGGCGCTACGACCGACGGGGCGACGGATGGGGGTGGCTCGGCGGGGTTCTGGACGTCCCCGTGATGGAGCGCGGCCCGCGGACCAGGGAAATCCGGTCCGCAGAAGGGCGAGGCTCCGGACGAAGCGACTGAGCGAAGCGAGTGAGCCCGAGGTCCCTAGAAAAACCCCTAGGCAGGCGCGTGCGCGCCCGTACCGCAAACCGACACAGGTGGGTGGGTAGAACATACCGAGGCGATCGGGTCAACCATGGTCAAGGAACTCGGCACAATGGCCCCGTAACTTCGGGAGAAGGGGTGCCCGCGCGTACGTGAACGGACTTGCTCCGGGAGCGGAGGCGGGCCGCAGTGGAGAGGCCCAAGCGACTGTTTACCAAAAACACAGGACTCTGCAGAAGCCGCAAGGCGACGTATAGGGTCTGACGCCTGCCCGGTGCCGGAAGGTCACGCGGAGGAGTTAGCCGCAAGGCGAAGCCCCGAAGCCAAGCCCCGGTAAACGGCGGCCGTAACTATAACGGTCCTAAGGTAGCGAAATTCCTTGTCGGGTAAGTTCCGACCTGCACGAAAGGCGCAACGACTTGGGCGCTGTCTCGACCATGGACCCGGTGAAATTGCACTGGTCGTGAAGATGCGACTTACCCGCGGAAGGACGGAAAGACCCCGTGAACCTTCACTGCAGCTTGGCATTGGCCGCTGGTCCCGCGTGTAGAGGATAGGCAGGAGGCACAGATCCGGAGGCGCCAGCCCCCGGGGAGCCGCCCTTGGAATACTGCCCTCGCGCGACCGGCGTCCTAACCCGAGGCCGTCAACCGGCTCGGGGACCGTGCCAGGCGGGCAGTTTGACTGGGGCGGTCGCCTCCTAAAGGGTAACGGAGGCGCGCGAAGGTCCGCTCGGGACGGTCGGCAACCGTCCTTTTGAATGCAAGAGTACAAGCGGGCTTGACTGCGAGGCCCACAAGCCGAGCAGGTGCGAAAGCAGGCTCTAGTGATCCGGCGGCCCCGAGTGGGTGGGCCGTCGCTCAACGGATAAAAGGTACTCCGGGGATAACAGGCTGATCTTGCCCAAGAGTCCACATCGACGGCAAGGTTTGGCACCTCGATGTCGGCTCATCGCATCCTGGGGCTGGAGCAGGTCCCAAGGGTACGGCTGTTCGCCGTTTAAAGCGGTACGCGAGCTGGGTTCAGAACGTCGTGAGACAGTTCGGTCCCTATCCTCCGTGGGCGCAGGAGAATCGATGGAGGCTGCCCCCAGTACGAGAGGACCGGGGTGGACGCACCTCCGGTGAACCGGTTGTCGACCAACGGCACGGCCGGGTAGCCGCGTGCGGCGCGGATAACCGCTGAAGGCATCTAAGCGGGAAGCCGTTCCAGGGATTAGTTCTCCTTCCGGTAAGGGCCCAGGTAGACTACCTGGTCGATAGACGGCAGGTGCAAGGACGGCGACGTCCTCAGCCGAGCCGCACTAATCGCCCGAGCTCTTCCGGAACCGCACCTCGCGGCCCGCGGGACCCAGCGCTCATGCGCGCGGTCCGGGCACGAGGATGCCCCCGAGTCACCTCCCCTATACGCCATGCGGCCCCCAGGGCACGTGTATGCGATACCGGACACCGTAACGGTGGGCGCCGCCCACCGGTCAGCGGCCAGAGCATGGGGGGCACGCCCGGTCCCGTTCCGAACCCGGAAGCTAAGCCCCATCGCGCCGAGAGTACTGCGGGGCCAGCCCGTGGGAGGCCAGGGCGCCGCTGACCGGTGGACGGCACCGAGCCGTCGCAAGACTTGAAGAAGGGGGAGGCCTCGCGGCCTCCCCCTTTTTTGCGTT
>NZ_QSCW01000034.1:0-4497 GCF_003463445.1 Collinsella sp. OF02-10 | reverse complement strand
GAGCCCGCGCCCGCGACGACAACGCGCCCACCGCCGCGAACGGCAAGACCGTCCGCGATCACGCCGGCCACCCGCGCGTCCGCGATGCCGGCGCCGTCGGCCCGCGCGTCAACCTTGCAGCCGTCCACCGCGAGCGTCCCCGACACATAGATCCCGCACTGCGAGCCCGTGGCCACCAGCGACCCGGTCCTGCGGAGCGTCAGATCGCCCCACACCTCCATGCCGCAACGCGAGATGTCCACGTCGGGTGCGCTCGTCTCGACAACGGTGTTCTGCCCGGTCAGCGTCACCACCAGGTCGTCGTCGGCGCCGATGGCCTCGCCCGTGTAGCCGTTAAGCTCCAGGTGGTCGGCATCGGTCCAGGCCCACCCGGGGCCCGACGCGCCCGGCTCGTAGTACATGGCGCCCGCAATGAACAGGCTGTCCGCGCCCGCGGCATAAGAAGGCCCGCCCAGCAAAACGCATAGGCAGGCCATGGCAGTAAACAGGATGTAGTGACGGCTAGTGTGGAACGCGGCAGCAAACATAACCGCTCCGATCTTCGCAAGAGCCAATGGAAACTGCACCAGAAAACTACCTGGTAGCAGCGGTTATTAGTGTAGCGAGATCAAAGCACAAACAAAGGAAATACCCGTGAGCATCACCAGAAATTAGGTGTAAATCGTTTTGCCAGTCGGTGAAAGGAAGATTCACGTTAGGCAAATATGCCGACCGCTGATTCCAAAATTAGCAGCACAGGGAAATTGACAATATCAAGTTACCAAAACCTTTCCTCAATGACGCCCCATGTCGTGTCCTCGCAAGTTGGATACCGTTGTAGCAACACCTTAGTAATCGGGTAAATAGTTGAGAAGCTATTCACGGAGTTCACTACGATTGAAGGATTTAAATAATGCACCAACTAATAATTCTTGGAAATGGATTCGACTTGACCTGCGGACTGAAGTCAAAGTTCTCAGATTTTTATCGCAATAGGATGAACGCAGCATGCTCAATTGAATCGATCCCTAAGGACGAAAGAAATGTCTGGGATGTCATTCTTTCTGAAATCGGTGAAAACGACCCATTGTGGTGTAATATAGAAAGCTTTTTTTCAGCGTATGTGTTCCATGATGACGACTTGGGTTCAAGATTGAACCACATGTATGAGCAACTGGTGTGGACAATTGATCCGTCAAAACCAAATCGTTCTGAACATCTAGATAACGCCGTATACAATTACGTTTCAACTAGTCTGGGTAAGGAAAACGTTTCCCAGGATGAGCTCACCCATTTCCTTCTAACCTCACTAAAAGATTACGAGCACATCTTTGCGAGCTATCTAGAAAAACAAGTCGATAATAACAATAAATACAGGGAAAAGGCTGTGGAGTATTATGCAGCCATTCGCAATGCCTGCATTAATAAGGCCCAGCAAAAGAACTATGAAACATCTATCTTAAACTTTAACTATACAACCCCATTAAAATCGGAAGATCAGCAGCTGGGAATTGTTGCTGCCCGGAATATTCATGGCTCACTGGACAAAACGGACACAATATTTGGCATTGACGGAAAAGACGTCGCTGAAGACCATCCGGCGGTGCCGTTTACAAAAACATATAGGCTATAGGCTTATGTCATTAGTGCCATACGAAAGCGAAACTGCAAAACTCTGCGACAGCAATACCCGTTTCATCAAGATATTCGGACACTCGCTTTCTCGGGCTGACTATTCCTACTTCCAATCGATTTTTGACACCGTCAATCTATACGGTGGAGTTACTAAGCTTGTATTTCTATACAAAAAATATCCAAACAAGTCAGATAAAACAGTTGATGAGCAGGCAATTCGAGAAGATCTGTACTCACGCATATCGCATCTTCTGTATGAGTATGGAAGCACACTCGACAATAAAGACCATGGAAAGAATCTCATGCATAAACTTCTTCTAGAGCAAAGGTTGCTCATTAAAGACGTTGACGAGAATATATCAGTCTTACCTTCCAATATATATTTGCTTTAACACCTAATCCAGATTCGGCTCCCTGAGGTGGTAATTGAAGAGTAGGACCGGAGAACGTACGTATATCTATAAAAGCGTAATCAAAGGCTAATGGGACTTGTTTAACCAAAAGAGGGTGTATCGGTTTGCGCCGATACACCCTCTTTTCAATAATTGGATTTATGCACAAGGACAGAGTCGCCGCAGCCGTCAGCTCTCCCCTATTCCCTCTTAAACAGATCCCTCGTGTACACCTTGTCCGCCACGTCCGTGAGCTCGTCGCTCCAGCGGTTGGCGACGATCACGTCGCAGCCGGCCTTGAAGGCCTCCAGGTCGTGGGTCTCCTCGGAGCCGAAGAACTCCGGCGCGTCCAGCGTGGGCTCGTAGACCACCACGGGCACGCCCTTGGCCTTCACGCGCTTCATGACGCCCTGGATGGAGCTCGCAATCCTAGTCTTGTCCTCCTGCTCGGCCTCGAGCTTGCAGATCTTGTTGTCCACCGTCTCGGGCTTCCAGCGCGAGCGTTCGGGCCACGCGGCGAGCTTCGCCTGCCTCTGGGTTCTGCTCGCAACGCGCTCGTGGCAGTATGTCTCGTGACGCGGGTTCGCCAGCGGCTCGTCGGCGTCCAAGCGTCACCTCCAATCAATCGCGCCCCGCCGCGAAAAGCGGGGAGCCGCCCCGGAGGGCGGCCCTGATTAGTCGTAGGTGTTTCCGCTTCCTGCTAGTTGTAAGCTGGCATAGGGATGAAGAATCTCGCGAAGACCGCGGCGGCGAGGAAGACGAGGGCGATGAAGTTTGCGATCTTCACGATCTTGGCCAGGTCAGGGCATTCAACTCTGGTCACCTTTCCCAGGAACGAGAGCAGGATCGCTATCGTGTCGAATAGGAATACTCCTATCACTGTCGCCATCGCGCATAGCCTGTAGATGCTCGCCCTGTCGATGCTCTGCAGGATGGATGAGGAGAAGGTCAGGCCCGCGACGAAGGCGACGACGATGCCGGTGAACACGCCGAGGACGGACACGTTTTCACGCTGCGCCTCTCTCTTTTCCTCCTCAATTCGCTTCAGCGAGTCATCTTCCAGACGTTTGATTTCGCTTTCCGTCTTTTCCTGCTGCTCTTTGATTTGCTCGTCGAGTTGCGTGCTCCTTTCCTCGAAGGAGCACATCATCTTCATCTGCTCCGTGTAGTGGAGTAGGCGCGTCTTCTCAAGCTCGATGTGGTCGCACAGCTTACGTACACTATCGGCCTGCTCCGAGCGGGGTCGGTCTTCCAGCATGCTTGTCAGGACCTTGCCCATGTTGTCGGCCAAGCGGCTTACGGGGTATGGGACGTTCGTCGGGTCGAGCTCGCAATCCTTGTAGTCAAACACGACGTTGCAGACGTCCGAGTATCTATGGCGGAACTTCACCTGCCCGCCGTACAGCTTTTCGAAGAAGGCCTTGACGTCGGCGATGTTTTCATCCGAGAGGGAGAGGCCTGGGTCGTCGGACGCTAAGGTTTCCAGAAGTTTGGTCAGCGCATCCCTTTTCTGTGTCTCATCGGAGTCCGCCTCGACGTCGGGAACAATGAGCATCGATTTCTCAAGATAGTCGCCGTTTGCGGCTTGGAGAACGCTCGTCAGAATCTCAAGGGCTCTTTTCATGCCGGCGGGCACTTCTTGATTCTCAGCCATTCTGGTCCGCCTTTGCGGCCGCGACGATGAGACCGTTTGGGATGATTCCCTTGTCTTGTCCGCGCCTATTGTAGACCTCATCCCACGGGGACCCCTTCGCATGGGAGACCCGTACGAGGTTCCAGGGAGAAAGTCCTCGCAGTTTTTCGATGATGGTGTTGATGAAATCTTCCTGCTCGTCGTTCTCGAAGCGGACTGCGTCAGGGAAAATCATCTTTATGGGCGAACCGCCGAACTCGGAGAACTTGACGTATACGTCGCGGATGACCGGGCCGTACTGCCATGCCTCGAACGTGTCGTCGAACAGGGGCGAGTCGTACCCCTTGATGAAAGTTAGTTGCAAGAAGTACAGCATCTTCTGTAGCTGTAGGTTGCTGACCGGCTTGTTGTCTTTATAGCATTTGTCAACTACGTATTTGGCGATTCCCATGGCGGTGTAGCTTGCGGTCGTGTTCATAATCTCCTCCTTTTGCCCATCATACCAGTGATGTGCTTCCCATCTGCGCGTATCGCGATAAAAGCATCTCAGCTCGCCCGGACAAAAAACGGACGGCCCGGACGGCCCCCTCCAACGGGGGGGTTTCGGTCTCGGACGCGCCCCCTAGTCTTCCACGGCCCCGGCACCAGGACGACCGGCACGAGCGGCAGAAACGCCACGAGCACGAGCGCCGTGACCGCAATGCCCAACGCCCATTTCACGTCTTCGCCCATCACTTCACATCCTTCCGCTCGAACCTGCAGAAGCGCCCACATGCGGCCAAGGTCGCTACCGCGTATCTCGCGGTCGCAGCACCCCATTACAGTCTGAAATAGGCCATCGATAAATTTCGATGGCGA
>NZ_QSCW01000033.1:0-5403 GCF_003463445.1 Collinsella sp. OF02-10 | reverse complement strand
GCTCGCCATCGAAATTTATCGATGGCCTATTTCAGACTGTAATGGGGCGATTCCCGCGACAAGCGCCGCGGAAAGGGCGATGCCCACAGTTGCTCGTCTTGCTCTTCTTGCGAGAATGTCGTTCATCTCGGCACCTCATTTCAAGGGTCGGCGGCTCGGCTGGTAGCACTACTGTAAGTATACCAAGCGATTGGCGCGCCGCTGACCGGGCATGCGCACCCCTCCGCTTCTCTGGAAACCGAATCCCATTAGAAATGACGAGTTGTTTACGCTTCTTTTGGGCTCACCGTACTATCATGGTTCGAATTGAGTGTGAATGATGATAGGGAGCGCCTTTTTATGATTGAGCTGCTCAGGCGTTTTGGTGGTAAGTTTCGCCGATATATGGTGATCGGCCCTGCGTGTAAGTTGATCGAAGTGATCTTTGACCTGCTTACGCCGCTGGTGATTGCCCAGATGATCGATAAAGGCATCGGCGCGCACGACGTGAGTGCCGTCGTCCACTACGGCATGGTGCTCGCCGCCATGGCCGTGATTGGCATCTCGTTTACGCTTGTCTGCCAAAAGATGGCGGCGCTCACCTCGCAGGGCATGGGTACTGACATTCGCGGCGCTCTCTACAAGCACATCAACAAGCTGAGCTATGCTGAGCTCGATCGCTTTGGCACGCCGTCGCTTATCACGCGCATTACCAACGACGTCAACCAGGTACAGCTCGCCGTGGCGCTGGGCGTGCGTATGCTCATCCGCTGGCCTTTCCTGGCGGTGGGTTCCATGGTCGCGGCCCTTGCCATCGACCTTAAGCTCGGCATCATCTTTTTGATTTGCACGCCCGCCATTGGCCTGGTGTTCTGGGTTGTCATGGCGCGCTGTATTCCGTACTACAAGCAGCTGCAGGCAAAGCTCGACCGCATCGCGCTTATCTGCCGCGAAGGCCTTTCGGGCGCTCGCGTGGTCCGTGCGTTTGTGCGTGAAGATCACGAGCGTGAGCGCTTTGCCCAAGCCGCCGATGACCAGGCCAATACTGCCATCGCGGTGGGCAAGCTCTCGTCGATTCTCAACCCCGTCACGTTTCTTGTGATGAACCTGGGCGTGTGCGCCATCCTGTGGGTCGGCGGCATCCAGGTCAACGTGGGCGAGCTCACGCAGGGTCAGGTCATGGCGTTCGTCAACTACATGACGCAGACCCTCACCTCCATCGTGTATGTCGCCAACCTGGTCGTGGTCTTTACCAAGTCGAGCGCCAGCGCGTCGCGTATCAACGAGGTGCTCAATTGCGTGCCGAGCATTACCGATGAGGGCAACCAGCCGGTCGCACTGCCCGAGCCGGGCAATGTCGCTCCCGTTCCTGCGTTGAGCTTTGACCATGCGAGCTTTTCGTTTGGCGTGGGCGCGGCAAATGCCGTGAGCGATGTGACGCTGGAGCTGCCGCTGGGCAAGACGCTCGGCATTATCGGCGGCACGGGCAGCGGCAAGTCCACGCTCGTTTCGCTTATCCCGCGCCTGTACGATGCGAGCGCTGGCAGCGTGAGCGTGATGGGCGCCGACGTGCGCGCCTGGCCGCTCGACCAGCTGCGCCATGTGGTCGCGACCGTCCCGCAGCGCGCGTCGCTGGTGAGCGGCACCATCCGCAGCAATCTGACCTGGCGTGACGAGTCAGCGACCGACGATGAGCTCTGGGCGGCGCTCGATATGGCGCAGGCCAGCGAATTCGTGCGCAACAAGCCGCAGGGGCTCGATGCCCCGGTCGAGGCGGGCGGTAAGAACTTCAGCGGTGGCCAACGCCAGCGCCTGACCATCGCGCGCGCCCTGGTGGGCTCGCCTCAGATATTGATCATGGACGACTCCGCCTCGGCGCTCGATTTTAAGACCGACGCGGCGCTTCGCCATGCCATCCGCGAGCGCAGCGTGCGCGGTGCCGCCGAGGGCGGGCTGCCGCTCACGACGGTCATCGTGAGCCAGCGCGTCTCGACCGTGCGCGATGCCGACATGATCTGCGTGCTCGACCACGGATCGGTTGCGGGCCTGGGCACGCATGACGAGCTGTATGCAAGCTGCCAGCTCTATCGCGAGATTTGCCAGTCGCAGCTGCGCCGCGAGGAGCTCGAGGGCCAGCAGGGGAGCACGGTGCCCGCGTCCGCCCCGACTGCCCCTGCGCCTACTTGCTCAAAGGAGGGTTGCTAGATGAACCCGTATACTTCTTCCGGTTCGGTCGCCACGATGACCGCTAATGTGTCCGGCAACGATAACCTCAACGACCTGGGCGACGGCCCGCGCCAACCCGGTGATCCCGAGCGCTATCCCGTGGGCGCGGTGACGCGCCGCCTGCTGGGCTATGTTCGCCCGCACCGTATTTCGTTTACGGCGTCGTTTGTGAGCGCCGCCATCTCGGTGATTCTGCAGCTCTACACGCCCATCCTCATTGGTGAGGGCATCGACCTGATCGTCGCCACCGGGCAGGTGGACTTCGATGCGCTGCTGCCGCTCGTTACCAAACTCGCGATTGTCGTGATGGGTGCTGCGGCCTTTCAGTGGCTGCAGGGCTACTGCGTCAACCGTCTGTCCTACGAGACGGTGCGCGACATGCGCGTGGAGGCGAGCGACAAGCTCAGCCGCATGCCGCTCGGCTTTGTCGACAGCCATGCCCACGGCGACCTTATGAGCCGCGTGGTCAACGACGTCGATCAGGTGGGCGACGGTCTGCTGCAGGGCTTTACGCAGCTCTTCACCGGTGTTATTACCATCGTGGGCACGCTCGCGTTTATGCTTTCCATCAACCTGACCATGACGCTTGTGGTGGTACTCGTCACGCCGCTTTCCATTTTTGCAGCCGGTGCTATTGCCAAGCTCTCCAACAAAAGCTTTACGGCACAGCAGCGCATCCAAGGCCAGCTTGGCGGTCATATTGAGGAGTACGTGGGCGAGCAAAAGCTCGTGGACGCCTTCGCCTACGGCCCGCACGCTCAACAGCGCTTCGATGTCCTCAACGCCGAGCTCTATACGGCGGGCGAGCGCGCGCAGTTTATGGGTTCGCTTTCTAACCCCGGCACGCGCTTTATCAATAACATCATCTACGCCGTGGTCGCCGTGATCGGCTGCGCGGGCGTGATCACGGGCGTGCCTGCGGCGCTCACGGTGGGCGGCGTGCAGATCTTCCTGTCCTACGCTAACCAGTACACTAAGCCGTTCAACGAGGTCACGAACGTCATCACGCAAATCCAGACCGCGTACGCCTCGGCGCGCCGCATGTTCGCGTTGCTCGATGCGCGCGAGCAGGAGCCCGACGCGGCGGATGCCGTGGAGCTTGCCGCCCCGCAGGGCGAGGTGACCTTTGAACACGTGGACTTTAGCTATGTGCCCGACCGCAAGCTGCTGCAGGATATCTGCATCGAGGCCAAACCCGGTACGCGCTTTGCCCTCGTCGGTCCCACGGGCTGTGGCAAGACGACGCTCATCAATCTGCTGCTGCGCTTTTACGATATCGATGCTGGGCGCATCGCGGTCGATGGTCGCTCCTCGCGTGACTACACGCGCGCGAGCCTGCGCCGCGCCTTTGGCATGGTGCTGCAGGACACCTGGCTGTTCGAGGGCACGGTGGCCGAAAACATTGCCTACGGTTGCCCCGATGCCACGCGCGAGCAGATTGTCGAGGCCGCCAAGCGCGCGCACGCGCACAAGTTTATCGTGCAGCTGCCAGGCGGCTACGATACGGTGATCGGCGAGGACGGCGGCACGTTTAGCCAAGGTCAAAAACAGCTGCTGTGCATCGCGCGCGTCATGCTCACCGATCCGGCGATTCTGCTGCTGGACGAGGCAACGTCGAGCATCGATACGCGTACCGAGCTGCAGGTGCAGGCGGCATTCGACGAGCTCATGGCTGGCCGCACGAGCTTTGTCGTGGCACACCGCCTGTCGACGATTCGCAACGCCGATTGCATTCTGGTCATGCGCGACGGCCAGATTATCGAGCGCGGCACGCACGACGAGCTGCTGGCGGCAGACGGCTTCTATGCCGAGCTTTATCGTAGCCAGTTTGCCCAGTGAGGAAGCCCGTGGGGCAAATTAATCAATCGACAGACGGTGGTTTACATCTGTCACGTTAGTACTAAGATATTCATCTAATAAATTGCATTAGTGGCTTTAATTTTGGGGGAAACGAGGCAACGTGACTATGACGTGCTCTTTGGTGGTTAACAGCAAGAGCGGTAATACCAGGATGGTTTCGGGCGCGATCAAGCGCGCTCTGCAGGCTGCGGGCGTTGAGTTTGTCCATGCCGCGGCGTTGAGCGACGATGCGGATGCAGATCAGGTTGCGCTCGAGGCGCAGGGCGCCTGCGCGGCCGACACGGTGCTCGTCGGTTTTTGGTGCGACAAGGGCGCGTGCACGCCTTCGGTCGCGGCGTTGCTCTCTGCCTTGCACGGCAAGCGCGTGTTCCTGTTTGGCACCTGCGGCTTTGGGGCCGACCAGAGCTATTACCAGCAGATTGTCGACCGCGTAACTTCCAATCTGGCCGAGGATGCCGAGCTTGCGGGCTGGGCGATGTGCCAGGGCAAGATGGGTCCCGCGGTTAAGCAGCGCTATGAGGCAATGCTCGAACAAGATCCCGACAACGCCCGATTTAAGATGCTGCTCGACAACTGGGTTGCCGCGAAGGACCATCCCACCAAGGAAGATATGGATAACATGGCGGCGGCGGCCAAGAAGGCCGTGCTGGGCGAGTAGGCGTGTCGCCTCGCGCTCGAGATAATACAAACGTGAAAGCCTCGAAATTCTCGAGGCTTTTTTCTTGACACGGGGGTGCGCCGTGGCAAGGGTCTGGGGGGGACATTTTCCATCATCCGGATGATGAGTCAGTTTTGAATGATACAGTCTCGTGCATTCGCTGGATGTATCGCCATATGGAGTACGGCTACCAAACGTACCCGGGCTTCTTTACGCACCACTCGATGGGATTCATGTAGTAAGACGCCGCCGGGCGGGCGCCACGTTGCAGAACCTAGGCCTAGCAGATGGCTGATAATTCCATACCCAAATGTATCCAGAGTGGGATGGGCTTTCCGGATGGGCGGGGTTGCGGAAGCCGTGTCCCGGAATTTGCCTTTGGAATGGGATGCGGTTTCCCGTTGAAGGGCTCTGTGGAAACTACATCCCAGTATTCGGTCGAGAAATGGGATGTAGTTTCCGGTTGAGGGTCTTGGCGGAAAGCGCGACCCGGAATTTGCGGCCGAAGCGGGATGTGGCTTCCCAACGGGGCCGCAAGCGGAAACTGCATCCCACTTCGCAAGCGAATTCTGGGACACAGTTTCCAGCGGGTTGTGGGCTGCGAACTAGATGGGGCAGCCATGAAACTCCAATAGGGGGTGTTCCTATAGTTTTGTCAACTGGGAAATGCTCTCCGTGCG
>NZ_QSCW01000032.1:0-5665 GCF_003463445.1 Collinsella sp. OF02-10 | reverse complement strand
GCTCGCCATCGAAATTTATCGATGGCCTATTTCAGACTGTAATGGGGGGTGATGACGTCTGCCTGACGCAAAACGGCTTTCGCACTAGAATCTGAAATAACCACAAGGAAGGTTCTTGAGAAGGATGAGGACCGCAATGTAGATCTTAGCGGACGCCGCGCCCGACATGTTCGCTGAGCCCCACCTCAGCGACGGGACGATCGACAGCTGGTGCTTATCCGCAGGCTCTCCGATCAGGTGCTTAATTCGATCATAGAAGCCGAGGCCGGTCAGCTTCACTGCAGTGGCGTGAACAGCCGGAACATCTATTGCGAATGTATTCTTAAGACCTGCAGCGTCGACATTGTCGTTGCTCTCTACTATGAAGTGACTCAAGTGGTCACCGGGAATTGAGCCCGTGAGCACGAAATACTGAGCAGTTTAATCAAGAGGGCCGCTTCCCGGGGACTGGGGGCGCAGCTCTCGGCCAATGGTTTCACCGGGTGGTTACTCTGACGTGCTCGAGCAGGAAGGATGGAGGAGATGGTCCATGCCCCTGGACACAGTGAGTGCTATTGTTTTATTGGTTATTGTGTCCTTAACCGCTTATTCGATATCAACTGACATGCAGTCTAATTATGTTGGTTGTTATCTTTATTTTGTCGTTATTAGGTGCTCTTGCGCTAAGGCTGATGGAGCTGATTTTTATGGCATATCCTCCGAAACGTCCAAATAGCCACATAATTGATACAGAGGCATGCTCTTTCGTCACCTCCCTTATGCCTTCTGAAAACTGGGTTGTTCGAGACTTAACAGAACGTGATTTTGGAATCGATAAAATTTTTGAGCGCTTTGAAAACGGATTCGCTACTGGTGAATTAATGGCAATTCAGGTGAAGGGAACAAACAAGCCACTCGAAGATAAACCTGAAATTCCATTTTCCATTGATACGAAGACGCTTTTATACGCTGAAATGTTTGCAATACCTTTTCTTTTAATTAGATGTTCTTTAGCGGATGATGGAGCGTGCTATTTTGTCTGGTTGCAAGAGTATATTCGTGTTCGATTGAATTTCGATAATTCGTCTTGGCGAAAGCAAAGGTCAAATACTATTTTAATTCCAACTTCTAATAGATTGGGCGATACCTCTGCTGAAAGTCGGTTAATCCATATCTCTCGGTTTCCAAAAATGAAAGAGTCATGGATCAAATATTATATAAATACATGTGATTTAGCGTATCGACTTCCGAATTATATTGAGGATGATACCGTCACATTAGATTTCGCAATACAATACGTTTTGCCTGTTCTTGATAGCCTTGAGAAGGCTAATAACATGCTTGGTTTAATTTCCAACCACTTTGTCGCTACTAAATTGAGCCAAGCTATTGAGCTTGGAAAACGTATATGCGACAAAGAGTTTGAAAGCGAATTAACTGATTCGTTTTTTAAATTCGTTTGCCTGTGTTCTGATGTACGCAAATCTATAGATGTGCTATCACTTAGATTCGATGTCGATCATATGAGGTTTTTATATGAGTCCGAAGGCATGGCGGAGTATTAGTGCTCTGTTTTTTCTGCGGGTTGAATGTAATGCGGGATTTCTTGTCGGATACTTTAATCTACTGCTTATCTTCAAGAAAGACCTGAAAGGTATTTTGTTTGACTACGTTTGTGCCTAAGTTGCTTTGAAAGCATGGTTTTTAGAGAATAATCCCCGAGCCTTGCTCCGTGTGGCGGCACGTAAAAGTTGTACTGTGCTTGGGCAGGTAAAAGTCCAAGACGATTAGATATCCGAGAGGATATCGAGCCCGCGTCGGGGAGATAAGGTGAGTCCGCGCCGGGGACTTTAATTTCGGCGGCAATTAGGTTTCCGAAAGGATGCCGTGGCTGGCAGCCAGCAGAAAACCGCTCTACACACTCCTTCCGCGTGCCGCCTGCTCAAACGATTTGCGCCGAAAAGGATATCCGGTTTGTGCCATAAGACGTTGCTGTCGACAATGCACGGGACGGCAAGGACGTGGCGGCTCTCATCAAATTGCAGTCACAAAGATACCTTTTATCGATTCCCTGTTGAAAAACTAAATTGATAGTCTGAGAATAACTTAAGAGAGCCTTAAATCTCGGAGAAAGGATGTCGTATGAATAACCTTCGAGAAAGATGGCGAGGACTAACAGCGCTGGGAGTTGCTGTATTTGCCGCCGCCTGCATGACGGTTGCCCCGGCGCCCTCATTTGCTGATATTGATTCTCTCGTTGGTCTTCAATATATTGATCATAGCGAGTCTCGCAATTTGACAGGTTTCTCTGTTTCTCGTCCTGCTGGAACGTATTATTTCGACAACGATGGCTCGATGCAGACCGGACTCGTTCGGTGCGAGGACGGCAACCTTCGCTATTTCGATCCCGAGACTGGCGTCATGGTCACGAACCAGTGGTATAACGATTACGAAGCCGTTTGGTACTATTTTGGCGCTGACGGGACCGCGGTGTCGAACTGGCAGCTTATCGGCGGGGATTGGTACTACTTCTATCCCGAAAACCACGATATGGCATACGGCCGAGTTCAGATTGATGGCAAAAACTACTTCCTGAACACCCCTGGCGCCAATGCTGATGGCCGCATGCAGCATAGTGGCTGGATTTATGACTCCATCTATGGAAAGTGGCTCTATGCGACTTCCAGCGGCGAGCTGTTGACCGGTTGGCATAATATCGGTGGAACTTGGTACTATTTCAATGAGTACGGTGTCATGCTAACTGGCTGGATCAACGATTCGGGCACCTGGTACTACGCCAACGCCTCCGGCGCGATGGCCACTGGCTGGCTCAACATCGGCGGTGCGTGGTTCTATCTCGACGGCTCGGGCGCCATGGTCGCTAACGGCTGGCGCAGCCTGGGTGGCTCTTGGTACTGGTTCGACGATTCCGGTGCGATGGCCACCGGCTGGCGTCAGGTCGGCGGCGCCTGGTACTACTTTAGCGGTTCCGGCGCTATGGCCCACGACGCCTGGGTCGGCGACTACTACCTCCAGTCTTCCGGCGCCATGGCTACGAATGCCTGGGTTGGCTCCTACTATGTCGGCGAGGACGGCAAGTGGATTCCGGACTACGGTTTAGTTTGGTATAAGAGCGGTAGCGATGTTTACCATACGCATAAGTGTCGTACCGTTGGCAAGGACGCAAAGGGCTATTCGCAGATCTCTATCCAGGAGGCCCGGAAGCGCGGTGCTTTACGAGAGTGCAAGAACTGCCAACAAATTGGCTAACGCATTATTGAGCTAGTTTTGATTGAGGCCCCGTTGCCCTGAGGTGACGGGGTCGCTGCGTGATTGGATACCGTGCTGCTATGAAGAAATGCTCATTCGGGGTGTTGGTCTTTTCGGGCCTTGTTTCTTTGGGACTCCTTTTGGGTTCGCCCTCGATGTTATACGCCCTTGATTCGAATAACACTGACGAAGGTCCCGCATCTAACGTTGCTATTGCTTCTGTCGAGTCAGGCGTTGATGCTCAGCGCGAATCGACCTTCGCTGTCGAGCAGAACTCTCAGGTTGATAATGAGACCCCTTCTGAGGTTTCGAATCAAATTGTTTGGCATCAGGGGTGGATATCACCCGAAGAAGGGGCTGGTTATTGGCGTTGGGGCTTGTCCGACGGAACAATCGCTGTTTCTTCTTGGAGACACATAAACGGTAGCTGGTACTGGTTCGACGACGAAGGTCGAATGGCTCAGGATGGATTGGTTCAAGTCGGGGGTGCATCTTATGGATTCTCCTCTTCGGGTGCAATGCGTGTCGGCTGGTACCTAGATTCTACAGGCCCCACTTCTGCTTGGCGTTATTTCTCCGGTTCTGGCGCCATGGTAAAAGGCTGGCTTTCAGACGGCAGCAACTGGTATTGGCTGGATGATGAGGGCAAGATGGTCCACGATACAATGCTGCAGATCGGGGAAGCCACGTATGGATTCTCCTCTTCTGGCGCAATGCTTATCGGATGGCACCTTGATGCTTCCGTCTGGCATTATTTCTCCGGCTCTGGTGCCATGGTGAAAGGCTGGCTCTCGGATGGGGGTCGTTGGTACTGGCTTGATCCTGCAGACGGTTCTATGGCCACCGGGTTGAAAGAATGTAATGGCACTTCTTATAGCTTTAACAGCTCAGGGGCCATGCTCTCCTCCCAGTGGGCTCTTATTGACAACAACTGGTATTACGCTGACTCCAACGGCTTACTGCATGGAGGCTGGTTACTTCTAGGGAATTCTTGGTATTACCTGGATCCAGGAAGCCATATTATGCTCACGGGCTTTATGCAAGTGGAGTCGTCCACCTATTTCCTTACGAGTTCAGGCGCCATGGCAACAGGCTGGGCACTTGTTGATGGTACTTGGTATTACGCCGCATCAAATGGAGCTATTCAACGAGGACGATGGATAAAGTTCGGAAGCGCCTGGTATTACCTTGATGATGTATCCGGCGCAATGTGTACTGGTGAATTCGCGGTAGGAAACACGCGCTATTTTTCTTATGATTCCGGTGCGATGGCATCTTCGTGCTGGATTAACTTGAGCGACGGTATGGCATGGGCGAAATCGTCTGGAGCACTGAGCGAGCCGTTGCCTACTTCATCTGATGGATCTCCCGTAGTCGCTGATCGTGCTGACTCGTCTTCATTGCCAGGTGTGATTCATATTGGAGACGCGGTTTTCTATGCGGATGCAAACGGTGCCGTCAATGTAGCATCTGGTTGGATTATGTCGAAAGACGCTTCTGACGAAAGCGGCAATACTTGGTATTACGCATCTTCCAATGGTGTCCTTAAGTCTGGTTGGCAATATGTTAACGGTGCGTGGTATTGGATGGATCCTTCCACCTACAAGATGAAGACCGGATGGCTCAATGACCGCGGCACGTGGTACTGGCTTCAGCCTTCGGGCGCTATGTTTGCTAACGGGTGGCTGAAAATCGATGGCGTCGACTACTACTTCAATGCAAGTGGTGCATGGTTGAATACGTCTGGTTCTGTTTTGGGGGTTAATAGGTCCAGCCTGGTCAATTGGCTTATGAGCCACGAAAACGATGGCTATTACCGTGGAACACCCTACGATACGCATCTTAGCCAAGAAACATGCATGTATCCAAAGGGTGATCCTCGTTGGGATGGGTATACCGGTATGAACTGCGGCGGATTTGTATCGCATGCGTATATGAAAGCGGGCGGTAATTTAGCTCCCATTGCCGCCGAGCAGAGCCATTCCCCTTGGAGTGGAGGTCCCGGAAGGGGCGGCTGCGTTAACGCTTATCGTTGGTACGGCTACGCTATCGATACGTGCGCGAACGTGACTTATTTCAACTCTATTGATGAGTTGTTGCGCAGTGGCTTGGCTCGTAAGGGGGACATTGTGTTCTTCAATCCTTACAACCCATATGCCGACGATAGCCACATTGGCTTTTTCTGGGGCAATTCGCCGAGCGAAAATTTGTTCTGGCATAGTGATGGTTATGGAAACCGCATCTCCGGTTTGACCGCTTTGGGTCCATCGAAAGTAATATTGATTCGTTAGAATTCTGAGTTGTAGGGGACTCTCTGGGTCCCCTACCTTTTTGACATCTAGTTTGAAAGTTTATTTGAAGTCGGTATTCTTGGGGGGTGTTCCTATAGTTTTGTCAACTGGGAAATGCTCTCCGT
>NZ_QSCW01000031.1:0-9031 GCF_003463445.1 Collinsella sp. OF02-10 | reverse complement strand
AGACTTGAAGAAGGGGGAGGCCTCGCGGCCTCCCCCTTTTTTGCGTTAATACATCACAATGTAGGTGCATTTCACCTGTAACCCGGTTGGGCTTATGGGTAATGAGCTTTTATTTAAAGACAATAAATTGAATCACAAGGGCAACTGTTACGATCACAATGATCAAAAGCAAGAATTGGAGTCGATGCTGCCTACGTCGTTTACTTGATGAAACGAAGATCGTTTTCCCTTGTTTTGGCGTCTCGAGATAACGAGCCGAATGCGTTAAGGTTTGCTTAGGTCGAGGACCTCTTTGATGCCGAGTTACGGGCTTTTTCGTCGGATCGTCATTGATTGCGCTGTTTTTTGATAATGGCGTATCTTTCAGATATACGGGATCGCCCGATGCGACGCCCATATGCTTACGCCCCGTTTGGGCATCCTCGAGCGTTCGATATCGATTTCTTGTCACATACTCGGGCTCTGGATCATTAATGGGCTCTTGCGAGATGTGAGGGCGATGGAACCGTGGCGGCTGCTTGGAAGTATCTTCCCCCTGCGTCGGCATAAACATATTGTTCTGGTTTTGGTCGTCCATGATGCCCTTTAGCTCGTTACCAACAACGCGTATGCGCTCATTGTAAGCCCCTTGTTATTTGTAGCTGTGGACATAGTCGTAATTTAAGCTCTGGTTCAAAGAACCTTAACCTTCCTAAAACCTTAGTCGAATACACTTAGATATGCTTATAGTACTGGACTCAAAAAACTTTATAGTCGGTGTATATATGAGCACCGGGTGGGCATATATATGAGCGTCAAAAGAAGTCCCAGTCACCTAGAAGATGACTCGGCAGTCCTATAAAGGAGTGGTAAACATGGCAAGCATGGTTCCTTATCGTTCGGTTTTTGGCGTTCGTCCCTCTGCAAGCTCGTTGTTCGATCTGTTTGATGATATGAGTGATCTGGCGAACAGCTCTATTGCCTCTAAGGCGTTCCCCGTTGATGTTGAGGATAAGGGCGATGGCTATGAGGTCAAGGCTTATCTGACCGGCGTCGCCAAGGACGATATCGATGTCGAGCTTAACGAGGGCCGTCTGTCCATTAGTGTGAATGTCGAGGAAGACGAGGAGAACGAGGGCAAGAACTTCCTGCAGAAGGAGTTCAGCTCGTACAGCGCAACTCGTGGCGTGTATCTAAAGGACGCTTCGAGCGAGGGCCTCTCGGCTAAGTACGCTGACGGCATCCTGACCGTTACGGTTCCCAAGATCGTCGAGAAGAAGAACGTTACGAAGATCTCCATTGACTAACTTCGTTGGCGTTCTGTGCTATTAAGAGATAACAAAAGGGGCTGGGAAGCGATTCCCGGCCCCTTTTGCTGTCTAGGATAATCTAATGAATGGTTGCTGGCCGATGCTGGCTTGCGGGGCGTATCGAGAGTTTTCGCGATCCTTGGAGAAGGGTGGCGGAGCTGCCGACCTCGTCATCCAAGGTTGCGGCTAGAGCTTTGGCATAGCTTTTGACGGTAAGGCTCGGGCGATTATTATCTTGGCTGATATGCATGGCAATGAGCTGTTCGGTGCGATCGGTAACGAGTTCGCGCGCGGCTTCGGCGGCTTGGTCGTTGGAGAGGTGCCCCCTTGCAGACAGGATGCGCTCCTGAAGAAAGCGGGGATATTCTCCCTCGCGCAGCATGGTCACATCGTGGTTGCTTTCGAGCGCGAGGACTCGACAATCTTTGAGGGTGTTCATGGCTTGGCTCGATAGCTCTCCGGTGTCGGTGGCAAAGCCGATAGAATCATCGAGGGTGTCGAATCGATAGCCGACTGGATTGATGACTTCGTGTGATGTTGAGTAGGTTTGCACGTGGATGCCGGCAATGGATAGGGTGTCACCGGGATCGAACTCCTCGACAGACAGATACGAAAGATTTTCTTTGCTCGAAAGTGTGCCCCTGCTGGCATAGAGGGGGCCGTGCCAGTGCTTGCACCAGACATCGAGACCTTTGATGTGGTCGCTGTGCTCATGAGTGATGAGAAGAGCCGAGACGTTGACTGCCGAGAGCCCCAGTTCTGCCATGCGCTTTAATGTCTCGCGGCGAGAAAGACCGTCGTCAATCATGATGAGCCCTCGGGGGCCTTCGATGAGCGCGCAGTTGCCTTTTGAGCCGCTGCCAAGGATATGAAGGTGCAGACGAGACATAATATTCCAAAGGATACAATGGGTGCGAACGAATAGAGGAGGAAGCAAATGCCAACGGTATCTCAGCATTATGGACACCATGCTGCATCGTGGGCTGATGATAGGGCCCTGGCAACGCGGCAGACGGCTGCCCCCGTGGTGCTCATGGTATCAGGTGGTGCGGACTCGACGGCATTGCTCCTTATGGCATGCACATCAAAGTTGGATATTCTGGATGGGCGTGGTGTGGCCCCCATCGCGCGCGAGCGACTGCACGTGCTGCATGTGAACCATCATCTGCGCGGCGAGGCATCCGATGGCGACGAGGCCTTTGTGCGCGGCCTATGCGCACAATATGGCTTGCCGCTGTGTGTTGAGCATGCCTATTTTGATGATGAATCGGGCAATATCGAGGCGGCTGCCCGCGAGGTGCGCTATGCCGCGGCGCGGAGGTATGTTCGCGAGCTCTGCGCCCAGACGGGGGCACCGCGAACGGCGGCTCGTATCTGCACTGCGCACACGTCTTCGGATCGCGCTGAAACGTTTTTGATGAACGCGATTAAGGGTTCGGGGCCCGCTGGCCTATCGAGCATTCCTCGCCGGAGGAATATCGTGGTGCGTCCCCTGCTCGACCTGACTCATGATGAGCTCGTGGGCTATTTGCAGGTGCATGGTCAGCCGTGGCGAGAGGACGAGAGCAACGAGGACGTGTCGTACTTGCGTAACTATGTGCGCCATCGAGTGATGCCGGTGGTGGCGCAGCGCAACGCGAGTGTCTGTAAGACGATTGGCGCCGCCTGCGAGATCTTGGGCGATGAGGACGCCTTTCTTTCCCAGCTTTCCGCACAGGCGTTTCGAAGCTGCCTGCGTAAGGAGGCGGCGGGTGCACTGGTTCTTGACGCTCGCCGACTGGCCGCGGCCGAGGTGGTGATTGCTCGGCGCATGGTGCGACTGGCAATTAAGCGTATCGACCCCGACGCTCGCCCGGAGATGCGGCATGTGGAGCGCGTGCTCGCCTGTGTCGCCGAAGGCTCGGGTTCGGTCACGCTGCCGGCGGGAATCGATGCGCGCGTGGAGTTTGGCATGCTGTCATTCAAGGCTCCGGCGGCGCGCGAGGGGTTAGTTGCCGATTGGGTCACCATTCCCGGTCGATTGCCGCTGGGGGCGGGCCGCGTTCTGGTGGCAGAGCCGATGGCCGTCGAGCCGGGGTGTGATATTGTGCGCCGTGCCCGCGAACTCGCGGGTGCCGGAGGGGCGGCCGCGATGGTGGATGCTGCGACGCTGGGCTTTGCCGATCGCGATAGCGAACGGATGCTCGCCGGCTCGTGCGGGGAGATTCCCGCCGAGGCGCGTTTGGCGCGTCTGTGGGTAGACGGTCCCGCGCCGGGGGATGTGATGTGTCCGTTGGGCATGAGTGGGCGAAGTAAGAAGGTATCCGACCTGCTCAACGAGGCTCGTATTCCCGTTTCTGAGCGCGCAGGCGTTCCTGTGGTGAGAACGGCTCCGGGAGGTGCCGTGGTATGGGTCGCAGGCGTTCGCACGGACGAGCGTTTTAAATGCACGGCCGCAACGCGCGTGGCATATCTGCTTCGTGTGGTCGATGCGGAGTAGCGTCCCACGCCAGCTATTCTGTGCGACGTTGACGGTATTCCCGCGCTGATGGCGTACGGGCTGGAAAATATACCCCGTGCGCTGCTAGAATGTGAAGTTCGCGTCCATACGGCGGTGTGTGGGCGATAAGCACAAGAAAGGGTTGTCATGGCTTCTCAACATCCGGATATCGAGAAGGTTCTGTTTACGCAGGAGGATATCGACGGTATCGTCTCTCGCCTAGGCGAGCAGATTACTCGCGACTACGCGGGTAAGGATCTGGTGCTGATTGCGGTCCTGCGCGGCGCCGTGGTCTTTATGGGCGACCTGATGCGCAAGATCGAGCTGCCGACCAACATCGATTTCATGGCTGTTTCGAGCTATGGCGACGGTGTGAAGTCCTCGGGTATCGTGCGTATCATTAAGGACCTGGATATCGACATCCGCGGTCGCGACGTGCTGATCGTCGAGGACATTCTGGACTCGGGCCTGACGCTCAAGTACCTGATGAAGAACCTCGAGAGCCGCAAGCCCGCTTCTCTGGAGGTTGCCGCCTTCCTGTGGAAGGACGTTGAGGACCGTACCTCGGCCGTCACGCCCAAGTATGTTGGAACCCATTGCCCCGATGCCTTTGTGGTGGGCTACGGCCTCGACTATGCCGAGCGCTATCGCAACCTTCCGTATCTGGGCATTTTGAAACCGGAGGTTTATTCGTAAGATGCCCGACGACCGTAACGATAACAATTCCCAGACTCCCCGGGAGCCTAAGATCCCGGGGATGCCCGGAGGCAAGAAGCCCACGCGTACGGGCTGGCTGTATTTTATTTTGGCTTGCGCGCTTCTGGGCTACGCCTTCTTTAACATGGGCTCCGGCTTTGCCAACTCCAGCAATACCGTTAAGCTCGCGACGAGTGAGATGGTCAGCGCCATCAAGCAGGATCGCGTCGAAGATTTGACCTATACGGTTCAAGACGGAAGCGTGGCGGGTCATTACTGGAAGACGAAAAAGGACAAGGGCGACACGAGCGAGCTCAAGAGCTTTTCCTCGACCTATGTCGGTTCCGATTCGCTTGCCGAGCTTATGGCGGAGCACCCCGACACCAAGTACATCGTCAACACCAACGACCCCGATTTTTGGGGCGACTTGGCGATGAGCGTGCTACCGACGATTGCCCTGATCGCCATCATGTTCTACTTTATGCGCCAGATGATGGGCGCCAATAATAGGAACATGCAGTTTGGCAAGACCAACGCCAAGACCAACGAGGCTACGCGTCCCAAGGTCAAGTTTGAGGATGTCGCTGGCGTGGATGAGGCGGTCGAGGAGCTCGAAGAGATTCGCGATTTCTTGAGCGACCCGGACCGCTATCGCAAGCTGGGCGCCAAGATTCCCCGCGGCGTGTTGCTGGTGGGCCCTCCGGGTACCGGTAAGACGTTGCTGGCCAAGGCCGTTGCCGGCGAGGCGGGCGTGCCGTTCTTTAGCATCTCGGGCTCTGACTTTGTTGAGATGTTCGTGGGCGTCGGCGCCAGCCGCGTGCGCGACCTTTTTAAGGAGGCCAAGTCTCAGGCTCCGTCAATCATCTTTATTGACGAGATCGATGCCGTGGGACGTCAGCGCGGAGCCGGTTTGGGCGGCGGCCACGACGAGCGCGAGCAGACGCTCAACCAGCTGCTGGTCGAGATGGACGGTTTTGAGGAAAGCGAGTCGGTCATCCTGATCGCCGCGACCAACCGTCCTGACATCCTGGACCCGGCATTGCTGCGCCCCGGTCGTTTTGATCGTCAAGTTACGGTCGACCGTCCGGACGTGAAGGGCCGCGAGCAGATCTTGCGCGTGCATGCCGAGAACAAGCCGATGGACGAGGACGTTAAGTTTGAGAAGCTCGCCCAGATGACCGTTGGCTTTACTGGTGCCGATTTGGCGAACCTGCTCAACGAGTCTGCGTTGCTGGCCGCTCGCCGTCATCGTTCCGTGATCTCGATGGACGAGATCGAGGAGTCGATGGAGCGCGTGATTGCCGGACCGCAACGCAAGGGTCGCGTGATGACCGAGGCCGAGCGCACCACGATTGCCTACCATGAGAGCGGTCACGCTTTGGTGGGCCACATCCTGGAGCACTCCGATCCGGTTCATAAGATCTCGATCGTCAGCCGCGGTCAGGCCCTGGGCTACACACTGCAGCTTCCACAGGAGGATCACTTCCTCAAGACCAAGAACGAGATGCTCGACGAGCTCGCCGTGTTCTTGGGCGGTCGCGTTGCCGAGGAGCTCATGTGCGACGACATCACGTCGGGCGCGAGCAACGATCTGGAGCGCGCGACCAAGATGGCGCGCGAGATGGTCACGCGCCTGGGCATGAGCGAGGAACTGGGTACGCAAGTGTTTGGCGAGGCGCAGCATCAGGTGTTCCTTGGTCGCGATTACGCCGATCACCAGGATTATTCCGAGGAGACGGCACGCCGCATCGATATCGAGGTTCAGCGCATCATGCGCGAGGCCCATCGCCGTGCGGTCGAGATCCTGGATGCCCGCTGCGATCAGCTCGATCTGATGGCGAAGGTGCTGCTTGAGCGCGAGACCGTCGAGGGCGACGCCGTGAACGCCCTGCTCGACAACGAGTGGGACGCCTACCTTGAGCGCGAGGGCGATATCCTGGCTGCCAAGGAGGAGCGCAATGCCAAGGCGGCCGGCATGCCGACCAAGAAGCGCACGCCTCGCATGAGCGAGGAGGAGCTGGCGGCCGATGCCGCGGCTTTTGCGCAGGCGGCCATGCAGGAGGATGCCGAAGCCGCATCCGATGATGCTGGCGATGGCGATGCCGTCAATGCCGGTGCCGACACCGACGACGACAAATAGTCTTTGTGGCGAAAGCCTCTGCGGGGAAACCTGCGGAGGCTTTTTCTTCATTGATTGGGGACAGACTTAAATGAGCGTTTTCACGCATTTAAGTCTGTCCCCAATCAACATTGTGGCGCTCTAGTTGGCTAAAGCGTACAATAGCGCCTATGCGAAAGGGGAACAGATGATCAACGAAACTATGTATGCTCGCGGTGCGGAAAGCTCCATCATCCGTGAGATCTTTAGCTATGGCCTTGAGCGCAAGGCACAGATCGGCGCGGAGAACGTATTCGATTTTTCGCTGGGTAACCCGAGCGTTCCGGCACCTGCCGCCGTGGCTGAGTCCATTAAGAAGGCCTTGGAGCTGCCGAGCGACCAGCTGCATGGATACACGCCTGCGCCGGGTCTGCCGCAATGTCGAGCAGCCGTCGCCGACTCGCTCAACCGCCGTTTTGGCACGAGCTATGAGGGCAAGGACGTCTTTATGACGGTGGGCGCGGCGGCTTCGCTCACCTGCACGCTCAACGCCGTCACGAATCCGGGCGACGAGGTTGTCGTTATCGCCCCGTACTTTCCAGAGTATCGCGTGTGGATTGAGAAGGCCGGCTGCACGTGTGTCGAGGCGCCTGCCGATGAAGACACGTTCCAGCTGAGCGTGAGTAACGTGCTCAAGGCGATTACCGATAAGACGGCTGCCGTCATCATCGACTCGCCCAACAATCCGACCGGTGCCGTATATACACGCGACACGCTGACGCGACTGGCCAATGTTCTGCGCGAGGCCAACGCTCAGCGCGATCCCGAGAATCCGATTATGCTCATCTCTGATGAGCCGTATCGCGAGATTGTCTATGGCGCCGAGGTGCCTTGGGTGCCTTCGATCTACGAGCACACCATCGTGTGCTACTCGTATTCCAAGTCGCTTTCGCTACCGGGCGAGCGCGTCGGGTGGATCCTGGTTCCCAATACGAATCCTCAGGCAGCTCGTCTAATGCCCGCCGTTGCCGGTGCCGCCCGTACGCTGGGCTTCGTGTGTGCACCGGCGCTCTTCCAGCGTGTAATCATCGACTGCATTGATGAACCGAGCGATGTCGAGGCCTATGCTCGCAACCGCACCGCGCTTACCGATGCACTAGCGGAGTACGGCTACACCTATGTTGAGCCGGATGGCGCGTTCTACCTATGGGTGAAAGCGCTGGAGTCCGATGCGAACGCCTTCTGTGAGCGCGCGAAGAAGCATGAGCTGCTCGCGGTGCCTTCGGATAGCTTTGGCATGCCGGGCTGGTTCCGCCTGGGCTACTGCGTGAGCTATGAGACAATCGTCAACTCTCTGCCTGCCTGGAAGCAGCTGGCCGACGAATATCGTCGAAAGTAAAGCGCTCTGCTTACAATGTTTTACGTGAAACGGGGTTTGGTTTTAAGCCAGACCCCGTTGTCTATGCCGTTGTGTGATTGGGATGAAGCAGTTTTACGACTGCCGAAAGCTATGCGTACAATGAATATACGCGACGGCCATACTGGACAAGGAGACCCGATGCCCTACCTTCTTTCTTGTGATATTCATACTCATACGATGTTCTCTGCGCATGCGTACTCAACCATCGAGGAGAACATCTATTGGGCGGCGGAGCGCGGCCTTCAGGTGCTCGGTTCCGCCGATCATTTAAGCTCGATGGTTACGCCTTGTCCCAATGACCTGCGCAGTTTCCAATTCTTTATTAACCAGGATATCTGGCCGCGCATTTGGAGCGGCGTGCTGGTGCTGCGTGGTGCCGAGGCTGATATCGTTTCGCTGGACGGCAGCTTGTTTGGCGAAGACATTCCCGTTTCGCTCGATATCGCCGGCGATTCGTATAGTCGTGAGCATTCGCTGTTCGATTTGGTGACGCGTAATTTGGATTATTTGGTGGCAAGCGTGCATAACCCGCAGTTTGCCGAAGGCGCGACGCTCGCCCAAACGACCCAGATGTACATCAATGCCCTGGAGCACCCCAAGGTGTTCATGCTTGGGCATGCGGGTCGTTCGGGCGTGCCGTTCGATATCGATGAGGTGCTGTTGGCGGCCAAGGCCAAGCACAAGATCATCGAGATCAACAACCATAGTCTTGAACACGGTGTCGACACTGAGCATTGGGCTGTATGCCGCAAGATCGCCGAGCGCTGCGCCGAGCTGGGCGTGGGTATTGGCGTGTCGACCGATGCCCACATTGGCATGGCCATTGGCAAGCTCGATCACGCACGCAAGATGCTCGACGAGATTCATTTCCCGCTGGACCTGATCGTGACGCGCGACCGCGAGACGCTGCTGCGCGAGATGGCGGCAGCCGGCGTGTGCGACCTGCGCAAAAGTATGTAACGGGGCATATATACCAACGAAGGGGGGCGGTCCAGACGGGCCACCCATTACAGTCTGAAATAGGCCATCGATAAATTTCGATGGCGAGC
>NZ_QSCW01000030.1:1403-10588 GCF_003463445.1 Collinsella sp. OF02-10 | reverse complement strand
TTGTTGAGCGTTGGTCAAAATGGTTGTTTTTACAGTAGCGCTAACACTCGTCGCCGACGATCCAGTTGACCGCGTACGTGTCGTTGTGGCAGAGCACCTTCGGCCACTCGTCGAGTTCCACGTGGTGCCAAACCCGGCCCAGGCGGCGCCTCAGGCCAGCGAGGCGCCCCACGGCCTCGCCCTTCCTCGGGGAGGCGAGCTCGAGCAGGCGGTCGCCCTCGGAGAGGAGGTCGACCGCGAGCGCGCAGGAGGCGCCGCTCTCGTGGAACGCGCGGATTTGCCCCACGCCCGCCGCGAGGTCCGCGGGGTTCTCGTAGTCGAAGGACCGCGACGAGGGCACGAAGCGCGAGAGCTTCCAGCCCTCGGGGCTGATGTCGATGACGGAGGGGTCGATGCCCAGCTCCATAGCCGTGCCCTCGGCCACCACCTCGGCGTCGCGGTCGACCAGGGCGGAAGAGCTCACGCCCGGGTGCCTGTAGACGTACTTCTGGTGCCTGAGGTGGAACGAGAACGAGACGTTCGTCAGGCCCGCGTTCAGCGGCTTGATGTGGGTTATCTCCTCGGGCGCGCACGAGAGAAGGCGGCAGATGTTGGCGATTGCGGCGGGGCTCACGTTCGCGAGCACGCCGTCCTCGCCGAGCTCCTCCATGCTGTCGAACTCGAGCATGCCCTCGGGGGCGGCGACGGCGAAGAGCGGCAGCTCGTCGGCATGCCGGCCCCAGAACTGCTCCCACAGGAGGCCCTTGACGCCGATGTACCCGCGCTCGCGGTCGTAGAGCCCGAAGAACCGCTCCGCCCACTCGGGCGCGATGTAGGCCGCGCCCACCATGCAGGTGCCCGAGGGGGCTCCGCAGCGGAGGTTCGCCAGCCGCCCGTCGTCGCAGACGTCCGCGACCAGCTCGCGCGTGGCGTCCCCCTGCTCGCGCACCATGCGCACGGAGCGGTCCCCGCCGCCGAAGCCGACGAACGGGTTCTCCGAGTACCAGTGGTCGGCGCAGCACAGGAAGGAGCCGCCCAGGCGGTCGCGAACGAGGTCCAGGCTCGAGAAGTTCGACTCGTCTGCCCAGCGGGTGCTCACCACCAGGTCGACGCCGAACCTGTCTTCGAGGTAGAAGAAGTGCTCCTTCTCGTAGCCCACAACCACGGCGATGTCCTCGACGCCAGCCTCGCGAAGCTGGCGAATCTGCCGCTCGATGAGCACCTCGCCCCTGTATTCGAAAAGCCCCTTGGGCTTGTCGTACAGCGGCGGGAAGAACTGGGACGACTTGCCTGCGGCTAGGATAATGGCACGAACATCGCTCATTTCTCGGTTCCTTCCTTTACTCGATATAAGCTGTAAAAGTGATGCCCAACTCGGTCAGATTCTGGCGGGAGCTGCATATAGTCCCCGTAAAAGATGTTCAGGATCTTGTCGTATCCAGAGGGAAGCGGTGCTTCGATGCCCTCGAAGCTAACCATGGTCGTACCATCGAACCATTCGCGTCGACAAAATGGCATATAAGTCATGCCAATTACTACGGAAACGAATTCAGACGTCTCGAAATCAAACTCAAGGGCTTCGCTCATGAGACGCCGATACTGATTTCCTGCGCCACCTGAAAGAGCACCGATTAGACGCTTGATAACTCTCTTCACTGGAGCGCAGTCCTTGTTGTAGTAATTCCAATCACCGGCACGGAAATAACTATTGGCGAGTTTCTTCATCCTCTGTTTATGATTTCGAGCATTCTGCTCATCGTTCCCTAGCCCGTCGAGAGGGTACACATCCACGAATGCGCCCAGACGGGCCTCGTCTCCAAATTCACCTTTCATCACATAACGCATATCTGAAATACGTGTTATCAAAAAAGGGGTCGGGTTGTCAGGGGTTGGTCCAATCGCAGCGAAAGGCCTAAGATCATGAGCATGCTTGTTGAAATACTCGAGCAGCGTATCATAGTCACGCCTTGGCATGCAGATATCGATATCGTCATCCCATGGGATAAATCCGTTATGTCTTACTGCGCCAATTGCTGTTCCGTACGCGAGCCAGTACCGAAGACCGAGCTTGTTACATATTCCACCAACAAATTCTAGTACGCCGATTGCGGCCTCCTGAACCTCCCGTGTGGTCAGTTCTCGCCCGAAATGCCTTTCATCCATAGAGTTCTCCCTATTCTTCCCTAGATGAGATTGCTTGATTGAGTGGTTAGGCCTTTAGCCTGTTAATAGTTCTTGATAGATCGCCGCGAAATGCGAGCAGAAAAACTGCATAGCTAAACAAGTACAGGAAAAAAGCAGGCAAGGCGGGTAAAAAATATGCAGCGACAACAAATTCCGCGGTTAGGGCTAACTCGGCAACACCAATGGAGCTTACGGAGACGCCGAGGAGGCGATTCATGTAGAGCTCAGTCCACATTCCCCTGGTAACAATAACAATTGTCATCACGGCAATAACAGCGAACACGGAGTCAATCACGTACACAGCAGCTATGGTGAGAGCGAGGCTGGCACATGCGGAAACAATATTAACCGCGAGCATTATGCGCTCCCGACGGAGAACATTGAAGTACGTTACGCCGGTAATGTTGAACTTACTGTCGAAGACACAAATTGGCAGAAGGAAAATCAGGAAGAGAAATGTGCTTGCATAATCAGGAAGCCAGAGCGCGAGAAGCCGAACCATTGGAAAATATAGTGCATACACCGCTGGAAAGAGCAAGCCCATTGCATCGCGCGCCGCCTGGTAGAAACCACGAACTTCTTCATGTGAAGCCTGTCTCAGCGAGGGAAAGAGAACCATCGATGCCTGGTTAACAAACGCGAGGAAAAAACTTACCAGTGACAATGCGAGCGAAAGTCGACCGAACGTCTCGATACCCCACTGAGCGTCTATGAAGAAACGCCCGATACCCAATATCAGCATGCTCATCACATTAGCGAGCATCATTGGGAACCCAATTCTTATGCTAGACCAGCCAAGACGCGCAGTTATTTTGAATCCTAGCCACTTGGCACTCCAAAAATCCCTCATATGCCAAGCACAATAAGCAAGCTGAACAATGGTGGAGGCAGTATACGCAAAGACGTATGGGTAGAAAACGTCGATATTCAAAACTAACAGAATTAGGAGAGGCACCAAAAAAGCAAACCTCTCGATAATAGTGGAGAAGGACGATTTCTTAGTCTCGTTCATACACTGCAGCTCATTCATCATGAATGTTGCAAGATTCTGTAGAACAAGGTAGATTGCAGTCATCACTACAACAAATATACGCTCAAAACCCTCTTGCATATAAGTTGAGAGAAGAATGATTACAAGAGCCATTATAGTTTGGTAAGTGACCCCGAAAATCATTTGGCTTTTGATGGAATCCTTATCCATCTTGTCGCGAGCTTGGCCACCGGTGGTCAGATATACACCCGAAGACAGTCCAAGGTGGAAGAAACCAACATAGCTGACATAGAAGATATAAAGCTGCCAGTAGCCATACTGTTCTACACCCAGTAGCTTGGGAACAATTAAAGTTTGCAATACCGATAGGGCCATGCTAACGCCCTGTGCCAAAAAAGCGACACCCATATTCTGAAGTATGAATTTCTTATTCAATCTTAAATCCAAACGCAGTTAGGGACTACAACAAGATAAGTAAACAAGTCGACGCAACAATCGCGTGAGAGCGCAAATCAGCAGTTAAAGCTTGCACTCGGCGGTACCATTCCTGCCCCGAAACGCCATTGACGTTACTAAGGGAGATGCAGGCGCTATAACAGTTCGAAGTAATAATTCCAAAATACATATCCGTTGTGAAAATTGTGGAAAAGCTATATGTGCGCTCATCATAAGTGGGCGTTCGGAATAAGCAGTTTCTCAACCGAGACTCAGCGAAAATCATCTTGACGATCAATCAACGTGAAAGCTCTCTTAGAAATCACTGCAATCAAAAGCAAATTAATCAAAACGCAGGTATCCCAAACGGTGTCATTGAAAGACATGAAGAACCAAAGGGGAACCCAATAAAAATAAGCAATGATACAAGTCGGCGATTTCCTAAGGTTATTCGCCAACGAATGCCTTAGCAGGATGTATATCCCAAGGGTGATTGCAAGAGGAATCATGCAGTAGCGCCCGTAATCATAATAAAAATCCCAAAACCCAGTTGTGACCGTTGCGCCCTTAGTGACGATAACTTTGCTATCGTTAGCTTCATTCAATGGGACATTAAATAGATTATCGAACTGTAAAACGCCAAAATACAGCGAGCGATAGCTGTTAACGCCGGCAAAAGTACCTTGTTGACCAACACAGGCGATGTTGTTGTTCAGATTGTAGAAAGAGAAGGGGAAATAGCCATAATAGAGAGAAAGGGCATCCCCAAACAGCTCAGGACCACTGTAACCGATGCCATCACCATATGTAATATCATAACGACCGTACGAGTTCATTCGATTGTTCCCGATGTTGATACCTGCCTGAACGACAAACAAAAGAACGATGGAAACGAGAACTGCTGTAATTACCTTCTTGATCTTAGATGGACCTTTATCGGATCTCTCTTTTGCTCCATTTATCGCATCAGTAATACCGATAAAAGCTACTAAAGAAATGCACTCTACAATCGCGATAAATGCATCCATACGAGCAGACTTGCCGAAGAATAAGAGAACGACGACTAGAATATCAAAAGAAAGGAGCCATTTCTTTCCATCTAAGGCGGCTAGGGTATTAAGGGCGACGACGATGTAGGTCGCCCCGGTAATGTAGAAAAACAGGGGCGCATGGAATGTGTGGATGTCAATTCCTGCCAATCCCGGCAAAATTTTACCAGATCCCATGTAATTTTCTATGAACATCGCCAAGAGATAGAGGCTGTCGACAACAACGAGAAAAACAGGTCCCAGCTTGTAACTGAATCTAAGCCCCCGCGGCAGTTTAACTATAGGATCAACGAACTGGAACAGTAGAAGCAACATATTAAAAGCAATGAATATCCAGTAAAAATCATCCTGAATAGGCGTGAGGAACAGGACAGACCATCCAGCAAAGAAAAGGAACATGGGGAGATAAATTCCCCAAACCACGTAGGTTAATATTGAAAAATAGTCACCTTTGCACATGCGGAAAATCCACGTGCAAATGCAGGCAATAGTAGTTATCCAGAATACAAAGGACATGTCTAACGCTCAATCTCGGGCAGCTCACCCAATTCCCGCAGAGAGTCATAAATGGCCTCTAAGAAGCCATATCCTCTGTTTTCATCGGGCTCAAGATATCCGCCCTCCGCCCATTCATTCCAGGCAAACATAAACAGGTAATCACTCGAGTAGACATTTCGAGCGCGCTTTACCTGCTCTTTGAAATAATGTCTGAACTTCTCAACAGTGACACCATCGTATAGACTACCCTTCATGCCTCTTCTTGGCGTATTATCCCAGTCGACGAAAGCGCCGGGAAAGCTATTCTTTCGAGTTGGTTCCATAGAAAGGATGGTGTTCCAGATTTCGTCATAGCTAATATGCGACAACCCAGTGCCGGAGCCAATAAACCTCAAATCTATATTGAAGTTCTTCTCCATAAACAAAGCCAACCTACGCTTAATTGCCCTTAGGATCTTGTGCTTCTGCGATTTTTTCATCGTCAAAGCAAGCGTCGGCTGGAACTCGATGTTGTAGTCAAAAAGATCTTCCCTTTTCTCTGGATAAACGTAGTAAGAGGGATGCTGGTAAGTAATAACTAGTCCACCCAGACCATTCTCTTCTGCAAGATTACGCCAACATGCAAGCATATCAGGAAGGCAGTCCACAATTTCGGGGCGATAAAGGACAACAAGAGGTTTACCATCGACACGAATATAGCGATCGTCCTTAAAGAACGGCAGGAGGTACTCGAAGTGTTCGCGCCATTCGGCTTCCCCACCATACCTCTGCTCAATAAGCACTTTGTTCTCGCCAGACACCCATTGGTTTGTCCAGTGTTCATTTGCCCAGCAGATACAAAACGGCAAATCAAGGCTCTTGTCAGCAAGGAACATTTCAACCGGCTTCTCCAGAAGCAAGTGGCCATCAAACCAGTAATGATAAAAACAGAACCCTCCAACTCCGTACATGTTGGCAAGGTCAACCTGCCAGCGTAGAGTCTTGGGGTCAAGAAGGTTGTAATAATTACCATTGAGGGGAACTCGAGGCTGGTTGTGGCCCTCAAAGAGGGGCATAGCCTTTCGCACGTTCGTCCACTCAGTGAAACCCTTACCCCACCATTCGTCATTTTCAGGAATCGAATGAAACTGCGGGAGATAGAAAGCAACAACGTTCATCAAGCTACCTAACAGTCAAAAAATTCTTTAATATCGGCAAATGTGCGAGTATTATCAGCTTCGATCCTATTCAAAAAGTTACGGCAACCCTCGCGTCTCTTTGAAATTAGATCATCGCTGTAAAGCTGTGCAATTCGATCCTTAGCCGACCTGTCCGAAGGATCGAACGCAACGCCGAGCTCATATTTCTCAGTCATATCAGCCATGGCGGTCTTATCGCAGACGAGGATGGGAAGCCCCAATTGGGCGGCAAAATAGAGCTTGTTGGCTAGTGCGTAATCCCAGTATGGGGAGCCGTTTCCATACATACTCAAAGCCATGTCAGCATCGACATATTGTTTTAGAGTTAACGAGAAATCAAACTCACCGGCAACCTCCACGTTCGATATGCCATGTTCCTTGATATATCCGTCAAGCTGCTCATACCCCCTGCCCCTGAAAACTAGCGAGAAGCGTTTGTCGTCAGCAAAGCAATCGATGACCTTCTTGTCGTAATCAAGGTTCTTTGCCGCGCCTACACATACGATTCTGAATGGAATATTATGATCATGATTAGCAATATGTTTTTCTTCATCGCCTAGAATCTGAGAGTTATGCATGATACGGAAGTTATGGTAGCCTAAGAAGTTTTTATAGGCAGGCGATGAGATAACAGGGCACGGGGAAGCCTCAATAAGACGTTGCTCAATATTATGGTAATTCCTATTATCCTCATGCCAGTAATCGCGAATGTCGATGATGAACCTCCCGCTGTACCTGTCGAGCAGAATGTCGTTCAGCAGAACAGCAGCATTACCAGAAAGGCAAACGACTCGTTTATATTCATTGGTTTTAAGAATTTTGCTGGCGAATCGCTTAAATCCAACATAACCAGTGAGCTTATCGAGCCTCTGCGCTAAGGTCGGTTCTCCGTGCCGCACCTTATGCTGATAGGCGAAGCTATTGTTTTGACCAGCATCATCGTCTGTGCAGTCGCGATCCCAAAAAAGAAAATCAAAGTCTTTACCACAAAGACATTTAATATATTGCGCAATATACGGGACGCGCTTTACATTATCCATACTAACTATACAGACATCTGAAACACTCATGCGATACCGTCCTCGGCAAGGGTCTTCATATACTCCCCCAGCTCTTCCTCCCAGTCGGGCATGCGGAAGCCCGTCGACTCGAGCCTGGACAGGTCGAGCGCGGAGTGGACCGGGCGCGGTGCGATGGGGCCCGCGGCGTTCGCGTAGTAGTCGGCGGTGCTGACCGGGACCACTTTGTCACCGTTGCCGTTGGCGGCCTCGAAGACGGCGCGGGCGATGTCGGCCCAGGACTTCACGGCGCCGGAGCCGGTGCAGTCGTAGGTGCCGTAGGGGGCCTTGTTCCCCAGCACGTGGAAGATGGCCTCGGCCATGTCGCGCGTGAAGGTCAGGCGGCCCAGCTGGTCGTCGACCACGGTGACCTGCCCGAGCCCGTCCTCGGGGTCTGCGACGCGGTCGGAGAGCCCCTTCATGGTCTTGACGAAGTTGTGCCCCTCGCCGATGACCCAGCTGGAGCGCATGATGTAGTGGCGCGGGCAGCCGGCCACGGCGATGTCGCCGGCGGCCTTGGTCTGGCCGTAGACGGACAGCGGGCTGAGGGGCTCGTCCTCGGTGTGCACCTCGGCCGTGCCGTCGAAGACGTAGTCGGAGGACACGTGGACGAGCGTGATCCCGTGCCCGGCGCAGGTGCGTGCGAGAAGGGCCGGCCCGGTGGCGTTGGCCTTCCAGGCGGTCACGCGGTCCTCGGGGGTCTCGGCCCTGTCCACGGCCGTGTAGGCGCCGCAGTTGATGACCGTGCCGTAGAGCGACCAGTCGTACTGCGAATAGGCGTCCGGGTCGGACATGTCGAAGGTGTCGATGTCGCAGAAGTCGAAGCCCTTGGCGACGCCGCGCTCCTCGGCGAGCGCACGCACCGCATGGCCCAGCTGGCCGTTACAGCCGGTGACGAGGGTGCGCTTCGGCGCCATGGGGACGACGTCCTTGAGCATCGGGTGGTTTTTGTCCGCCTCGGAGACGGTGGCCTCGTCGAGCGGGATCGGCCACTCGATGGCGAGCTCCGGGTCGGCGAGGTTCACGAAGGTGTAGGTCCTCTTCAGCTCGAGCGACCAGTGGGCGTCCACCAGGTACGTGTAGGCGGTGCCGTCCTCCAGGGCCTGGAAGGAGTTGCCCACGCCGCGCGGGACGTAGATGGCCCTGGACGGGTCGAGCGTGCAGGTGAACACCTTCCCGTAGGTGGCGCTGCCCTCGCGCAGGTCCACCCATGCGCCGAATACGCTGCCGCGCGCCACGGAGATGAACTTGTCCCAGGGCTCGGCGTGGATGCCGCGGGTGACGCCCCTCTTCTCGTTGTAGGAGACGTTGTTCTGGACGACGCGGAGGTCGGGGATGCCCAGGGCGCACATCTTGGCGCGCTGCCAGTTCTCCTTGAACCAACCGCGCGAGTCGCCGTGGACGGCGAGGTCGACGACCCTGAGGCCCTCGATGCCGGTCTCGGCGACGGAGAGGTCCTTCTCGAATGCGATGTCTGCCATCTGTCTATCCCCTCTCCTACTGGCCCTGTGCGCGGTAGCGGGCCTCGGTGGCCTCCTTGGCCGGGCGCCACCAGGACTCGTTGGCCACGTACCAGTCGATGGTGGCCTTGAGGCCCTCGGCGAAGTCGGTGTGGGCCGGCCTCCAGCCGAGCTCGCGCTGGAGCTTCGTACTGTCGATGGCGTAGCGGCGGTCGTGGCCGGGGCGGTCGGCGACCCAGTCGAAGTCCTCGGGGTCGCGCCCCATGGCCTCGAGGATCATGCGCAGCACGGTGATGTTGTCCCTCTCGCCGTCGGCGCCGATGAGGTAGGTCTCCCCCATGCGGCCCTTGGTC
>NZ_QSCW01000030.1:0-1393 GCF_003463445.1 Collinsella sp. OF02-10 | reverse complement strand
CGGTGTGGGCCGGCCTCCAGCCGAGCTCGCGCTGGAGCTTCGTACTGTCGATGGCGTAGCGGCGGTCGTGGCCGGGGCGGTCGGCGACCCAGTCGAAGTCCTCGGGGTCGCGCCCCATGGCCTCGAGGATCATGCGCAGCACGGTGATGTTGTCCCTCTCGCCGTCGGCGCCGATGAGGTAGGTCTCCCCCATGCGGCCCTTGGTCAGGATGTCCCAGACGGCGCTGGAGTGGTCCTCGGTGTGGATCCAGTCGCGGACGTTCTCGCCGCGGCCGTAGAGCTTGGGGCGGACGCCGTCGACGATGTTCGTGATCTGCCTGGGGATGAACTTCTCCACGTGCTGGTAGGGGCCGTAGTTGTTGGAGCAGTTAGAAATCGTGGTGCGAAGGCCGTAGGTGCGGGTCCAGGCGCGGACGAGCATGTCGGAGCTGGCCTTGGTCGAGCTGTACGGGGAGGACGGCCTGTAGGGCGTCTCCTCGGTGAACTTGGCCGGGTCGTCGAGCGCCAGGTCGCCGTAGACCTCGTCGGTGGAGACGTGGTGGTAGCGGACGCCGTGCTTGCGGACGGCCTCCAGAAGGCGGAAGGTGCCCTCCACGTTGGTGCGCAGGAACGGCTCGGGGTCGGCGATGGAGTTGTCGTTGTGGCTCTCGGCGGCGTAGTGCACGATCGCGTCGTGGCCCGGGACGATCCTATCGAGCAGCTCAGCATCGCAGATGTCGCCCACGACGAGTTCGACGCGGTCCGAGGGCAGCCCCGCGATGTTCTCGGGGTTGCCGGCGTAGGTCAGCTTGTCCAGGACGGTGACGTGCACCCCGGGGTGGTTGTCCACGACGTAGTGCACGAAATTGCTGCCGATGAAGCCGCAGCCGCCCGTGACGATGATGTTCCTGGGCTCGAAGAGCTCTTCAGACATATTTCTATCTCCCATTGGATCGGATTAGTACTCGCGCGGGCTGTTGACGATCTCGCCGGCGGCGACCTTCTTCAGGTGCTGCCCGTAGACCGACTTGCCGTAGGCCTTCGCTGCCTCCTCCAGCTCGGCGGTCGTGATCCAGCCGTTCTCCCAGGCGATCTCCTCGGGCACGGACACGGGCAGGTCCTGGGAGTGCTCCACGGCGCGGACGAACTCCGCGGCCTCGTGCAGGCTCTCCATGGTGCCGGTGTCCAGCCACGCGTAGCCGCGGCCGAGGGTGACGACGGACAGCGTCCCCTCCTCCAGGTACATCTGGTTGAGCGTGGTGATCTCCAGCTCGCCGCGCGCGGACGGCTTGACCTCGTGCGCCTTGGCGGCGACGTCGCCCGGGTAGAAGTACAGGCCGGTGACGGCGTAGCTGGACTTGGGCTCGGCGGGCTTCTCCTCGATGGAGACGGCCCTGCCCCGCGCGTCGAACTC